>NZ_JAWLVJ010000001.1:0-268694 GCF_033100395.1 Terasakiella sediminum
CCATTGAGCAAACCGACCAGATGCTGAGCGAGATGAAGAAAACATCTTCAGGCGTCGACTTCGCCATGCTCACCGTGATGGCCAAACAACTCAGAGACATGATCTCGCAGGGGTAATCCCACACACCAACAAAAAGGCCCGCAAGCATCAATCGCTTTCGGGCCTTTTTATATTTCTCACTCCGAGAGAGGGTGTTTTATACCACCTGACTACCAACCGGGATGTCAAAGCCGCGCAGGAAGCTTTCAGCATCTGTTGCGCCCTTGCCACTGCGTTGCAGGGTATGAATTTTCAGCGCCCCTTCTGCACAGCCAATGACCAGACCATCCGCGTCCAGTCGTATACCGGCCTCACCGGATGCATCAACCACTTCTGCCTTGATTACCTTGATGCGGTCTTTGCCAAAGGCAAACCAGGTACCGGGCCAGGGGGTGAAGGCACGAATGCGACGTTCGATCCCTACCGCTGTTTCAGACCAATCGATCTGACTTTCTTTCTTGCCCAGTTTTTTGGCATACGTTACGCCTTCCTCCGGCTGTTTCTGCGGCTTGGTATAGCCACCCGCCACTGCACGCAGCGCTTCCAGTACGAGGCGTGCACTTTCAAAGGAAAGCTCGTCATGCAGGCTCTCTCCTGTAGTCTCAGCCGTAATGGCAACAGGCTGGATCAACAACATATCGCCCGTATCCAAACCTTCATCCATTTGCATTATGGTGACGCCTGAGACATCATCGCCTGCTTCGATAGCCCGCTGGATCGGGGCAGCGCCACGCCAGCGCGGCAAGATAGAGGCATGAGCATTCAGACAGCCATATTTTGGTGCATCCAGAATGGCTTTAGGCAGAAGCAAACCGTAAGCTGCCACAATCGCACAATCGGCATTCAAATCCGCAAAGGCTTTTTGATCTTCTTCGCTTTTCAGGGTCAAAGGTGTGCGGACCTCAATCCCTTTGCTTTCTGCAAAAGCATGCACGGGGGTGAGATTGACCTTCTGGCCACGACCACTTTTGCGTGGGGGTTGACTATAGACACAGACGACCTCGTGCCCCGCATCAATCAGGGCGCTTAACAGCGGCACGGAAAAGTCCGGCGTGCCCATAAAGACAAGGCGCAGGGGATTTTCTTCCTTGAGGATATCTTCTTCGGTCATTCTCTGTCATCCCTGCGAAGGCAGGGATCTCCTGTATGCGAGATAAAGATTCCTGCCTTCGCAGGAATGACGTTTCTTAAGCAGATTTTTTAAGTTTGGTCAGACGGCGCATGATCATGGAACGCTTGATACGCGAGATATGATCGATGAATAGCTTGCCATTCAGATGGTCAATCTCATGCTGCACACAGGTGGCGAGCAGGCCGTCACATTCCACTTCCATGGACTGGCCGTTTTCATCCAGATATCTGACCTTAACGCGCTCAGGGCGTTCAACTTCGCTGTAGCTTTCCGGGACCGACAGGCAACCTTCTTCATATGTACCCAGCTCGTCAGAGGACCAGACAATCTCCGGGTTCACCATTTTATAGACGAACGGTTCGTCTTCGTCCTTTGTCACATCAATGACAATGACGGTTTTCAAGACACCCACCTGCGGCGCGGCCAGACCGATGCCTGGCGCGTCATACATGGTTTCAACCATATCATCCAGAAGCGTGCGGATGTCATCCGTTACTTCTTCAACAGGTTGGGCCTTTTTCTTTAAAACAGGGTCCGGTGCGGTCAAAATCTTCAGAATAGCCACGACAGTATCTCTCTTGATGAAATCTTTGTCATGGACATAAGAGGATATGACCCAAAGGTCAAGTTAAAGCGGGCCGAATTCGCCTGTTTTGCGGTCATATGCTGAGAGTTCACCAGTCTCGATATGGAAATAGAGACCATAGATTTTCAGACTGCCTTCTTCGATGCGTTTCTTGATGAAGGGGAAAGTTTCCAGGTTCTTCATGGAATTCACGATGGAGGCCTGTTCAACCTCATGCGGGTTACGGTTCCCCGCATTAATCGAAGCAGCACAACATTGTGGGTTCTTGAAAGTGTCTTGCGCAATGCGCACCCAGTTATGAACAAATTCGGTACCAAGCTCATCGGGATTGTTTTCCGTATCAATCGCAGCCTGAATGGCACCACAATGTGCATGCCCCATAATCATGATATTTTCCACCTGCAAAACATTCACGCCATATTCAAGGGCCGAGCTGACACCATGATGGCTGTCATCAACTTTGTAAGGTGGCACAAGGTTACCCACATTACGAACAGCAAACAATTCACCCGGTTCGGTCTGCAGGATAATGCTGGGGTCTACACGGGAATCTGAACAGGAAATCAGCAATGTCTTTGGCTTTTGGCCATTGAGACAAAGATCAAGGTACATATCTTTATATTCCTGGAAATATTTTTCTTGGAATTCTTTGTAGCCTTTTTTCAGCTTTTCTGTTGTTTCCATGATTTTGTGACCCTATTTTTTGCAATGGAACGACGCCTGTCATTTCCCCAATATGCAGACTGTTAAGATACATAAAACATACGGGAAGACAGAAAATCTGTCAAAAAAGCCCTCTCACTTTCCTGACAAACTGCGCACACTTTACCCATAAAACGGATAACGTCAATGTTTAATTGGTATTTAAATACCGAATTACCGATTAATAGAAATACTCTATGGTTTTAATAGATAAATACTATTAAAAATTCCCATCAATCAGTGATTTTAGAAATGATCATTGCGTAGAACTTCTACTTCACTGGCGGTGACAATCCCGATGCGGTTCTTGAGGAAAGTCGCCAGATGTTCCAGCAATTCATCCTTATAACGGTCATCCAGAATGCAGATCACCATCATCATCCCTTCGGCTTCGGTCACCATACCATCACGGGTCCACAAGCCATGAACCCCACTTCCACCATGAACCGGGACGATGGTATAGCCACTGACGTGATCTTCTTCATCCAGAAGGTGGGCGAGACGTTCCACAGCAGGCTGTTCGATTACAACCTCCACACGGATTTTTTTGTAAGTCTGCATAGCTTACTCCTTAATAAAGCCAGTTGGCGAGCGCCACATAAAGCGGAATGCCGATAACAAGGTTGAAAGGAAAGGTCACGCCCAGTGATAAGGTAACATAAACAGCCGGGTTCGCCTGAGGCAAAGCCAGTCGCATGGCCGCTGGCACCGCGATATATGAAGCACTTGCCGCCAGAACCAGCATGAGAGTCTTGCCAGCCACAGATAGATCAAGCGGCCAGATAGAGAGCGCCATAACCACAGCACCAATCAGGGGCATATAAAGACCAAAGGTAACCACCCCGAAATCCAGCAGTTTACGGTTCTGCATCAACCCACGCCCGGCAATGGCGCCCATATCCAGCAGGAAGAGACACAGCACCCCTTTAAACGGATCACTGATAAAGGGTTTAACTTCGCTAAGACCTTGTGGTCCCACGACCCAGCCGATGATGAAAGAACCGATCAGCACAAGGATGGAACTATTGAGCGCTGCCTCGCGCATGGAAAGTTCCCCGCTGTCGGCAGTTTGTTCAGACGGGTTCTTTTTGAGATGACGCGCCGCAATCCAGATCCCGGCGACAATAGCGGGGGCTTCCATAGCGGCTGCGACTGCAACCAGGATGCCTTCACCCTTCGTTCCCCGATCTATCAAAATTTGCGAGGCTGTCAGGAAAGTGACAATGCTGATGGACCCAAAATGAGCCGCAACCGCCGCTGCGTTAATCGAAGAAAGACCACTTGTCATACGCAACAACTGATAACCGATGAAAGGAAGTAAGGCACTGATCAGGATGCCAATGGCGATAGGCGCCAGCACGGTCAAGCTTGTGCCTGTACCCGCCATCCCCACACCGCCCTTAAATCCAATGGCAAGCATCAGATAAACCGCAATGGTTTTTGCAACGGGTTGTGGCAAGGACAAGTCAACGCGCGTCATGGCAGCTAAAAAGCCCAGCGCAAAAAACATCACCATGGGCGATGTCAGGTTATCTACAGCAACTGATAGTATCTCTTCCATAGGCCATCTCTTTTTTTATGTGAGTTTGGCCTGAATGTAAGTGAAAAAAGGAAGGCGTCAAGGTTAAAATGGTATTTAAATACCAAATTACGTATATATAGAAATCAGCTATTTAATCTATAGTTTAGAACTATTGAAAATCGCTTCTTTTGTATCCTTGTGCAAATAGAAGACTGGTCAGATTTCCGTTCTGAACATTGTGTTTTGCCTTGGCAACCACGCTTGGTTTGGCGTGAAAAGCGATGCCTAGACCCGCTTCCAAAATCATCGGCAGATCATTCGCCCCATCACCGACCGCCACCGCATCATCTGTGGTGATGCCTTGTTCAGCACTTAAGGATTTCAGATAATCCAGTTTGGAATCTTTGGTCACGATCGGATCGATCACTTCGCCTGTAAGCTTGCCATCGACAATTTCCATATTGTTACCCGCATTGAAATCGAAGCCGACCTGCTTGGCAACGCGTGAGGTAAAAAAGGTAAAGCCGCCAGAAACCAGCGCACAATAAGCGCCATTGGCTTTCATGGTGGCGACCAGTTCTTTTGCCCCAGGTGTCAGGTGCACCATCTTCATGGCATCTTCCATAAAGGCGCTTGAAAGTCCTTTCAGCATCATGACCCGTTCACGCAAGGCATCGCGGAACTGAATTTCCCCGTTCATGGCGCGCATGGTGATCTCGGCCACTTCGTCTTTGATCCCTGCAAATTCGGCCAGATCATCCAAGGTTTCCCCTGTCACGATGGTGCTGTCCATATCGGCGATCAGCAGTTTCTTTTTTCGCCCTGCTGAATTTTGCAAAATCACATCCACATGGGGCAGCTTTTCGCGCAAGTCCACCAGATTGATCACATCATCGGTGAAGACGTCATAAGCTTCACCTTCAGAAAGGCAGACGGGCGTCATGCCGGGCAAAAGTTCGGTGATTTGCTGATCGGTGATTTGTTGTTTGTCAGGATTTGCTATAAAGGTCAGAACGTAAGACATTACTATATTGTGCCGTTGTGTTTCGCGGTGCGCCGTTTATGCCAGAGTTATCTATCAGATGCAAACTAAAGCCAAAAAGCCTGTTATCGTCATTGGTGGCCCGACCGCCAGTGGCAAATCTGCAACCGCCCTTGATATCGCACGGGAATTTGACGGGGTCATTATTAACGCAGATTCCATGCAGATTTATGACGGTCTGCGCGTAGTAACCGCCCGTCCCAGCGTGGAAGATGAAGCACTGGCCCCCCACCGCCTTTATGGCGTGATGGATCCGTCTGAGACCTGTTCTGCCGGATATTGGGAAAAACTGTGCGTGGCCGAGATTGAAAATGTCTGGGCAGAAGGCAAACTGCCTGTGGTTACAGGGGGCACCGGGCTTTATATCAAGACGCTGGTGGAAGGGATTTCCCAATTACCCCCCATCCCAGAAGAGATTCGCACGCAGATTCGCAGGCGTGCGGACGAGGACGGTATTGAGGTACTGTATGCAGAACTGCAGGCCAAAGATTCTGAGATGGCAGCCCGTCTGAAACCGCGTGACGCGCAACGAATCTGTCGTGCCTTGGAAGTTTTGGAAGCCACAGGGACATCATTAGCCGTCTTACAGCGCGAAATTAAACCCGAACCTGCATTGGATGCGGCTTTCATGACAGATGTGATCATGCCGCCACGTGACATCCTTTATAAACGCTGTGACATGCGTTTTGATCTGATGCTGGAAGAAGGCGCCATTGAAGAAGTAACTGCCCTTGATAAACTGAAACTGGACGGAAAACTGCCGATTATGAAGGCATTAGGGGTGCCCGAGCTGCTGTCATACGTACGCGGAGAAGCCACATTGGAAGAGGCCCGCGACCTTGCCCAGATGCAGACAAGGCGCTTTGCAAAACGCCAATGCACATGGTTTCGTAATCAAATAAAACAATGTGAAATACATTCTGCGCAATATTCGGAAAGTTTGCGTGACGAAATTTATAAGAAAATTCGCCAGTTTTTGTTGACCTATAGTCTCTGACCCATTAGGTTGCGCACCTCGTAGCTCGCGCACCCGCGCGGGTGCATTTGTTTGTGCCCCTATCTGAGGGGGGACAAAAGAATTCGTTGAGACGGAGGATAATTGCATGTCCACGAAAGAAATGACCGGTTCTGAAATCGTAATCCAGGCTTTGAAAGATCAAGGTGTGGATGTGATGTTTGGACTACCGGGTGGCGTGCTTCTTCCGCTGTATGACGCGCTGTTCAAACAAAATGGTCTTCGCCACATTCTGGTGAAACATGAACAGGCCGCTGTCCACGCCGCGGAAGGGTATGCACGCTCTACTGGGGAAGTGGGTACGGTGCTTGTGACATCTGGTCCAGGTGCTACCAACACAGTGACAGGTCTTGTTGACGCCATGATGGATTCGGTTCCGTTGGTTTGTCTGACAGGTCAGGTGCCTTCAAGCCTGATCGGGAACGACGCCTTCCAGGAAGCCGACATCACAGGCATCACGCGCGGTTGTACAAAACATAACTACCTGGTGAAAGACGTTAACGATCTGGGCCGTGTTATTCACGAAGCCTACTATCTGGCACGTTCTGGTCGTCCGGGTCCGGTTCTGGTTGATATTCCAAAAGATATTCTGCTGGCGACAGGGACTTATAAGACACCGGGGAAAAATTCCGCGGTTGAACATAAGTCCTACAAGCCACAGATGAAGGGTGAAACCGCACAAATCAAAGAAGCCGTTCAACTGATCAAAAACGCCAAGAAGCCATTGTTTTACGGTGGTGGCGGGATCATCAATTCCGGCGAAGCAGCTTGTACGTTGTTCAGCCAATTGGTGAAAATGACTGGTATTCCTTGTTCCCTGACTCTGATGGGTCTGGGGGCGTTTCCCGGGTCTGACAAACAGTTCCTCGGCATGATGGGGATGCACGGCACATACGAAGCCAACATGGCGATGCATGACTGTGACGTCATGATCAACATCGGTGCGCGCTTTGATGACCGTGTAACTGGCGCGTTGGATAAATTCTCCCCTGACAGCAAGAAAATTCATGTGGATATTGATCCATCTTCCATCAACAAAAACGTTGTAGTCGATGTGCCGATCATCGGTGATGTTGCCCACGTTCTGGAAGAACTGATCAAACACTGGAAAGCCGATCAGGCACAGGTTGATGGCAAAGCTCTGGATGCATGGTGGAAAGAAATTGAAGACTGGCGCAAGAAAGACAGCCTGAAATTCACCAATTCCAACAAGATCATCAAGCCACAATATGCGCTGCAACGTATCCGTGATCTGGCTTTAGAAACAGGTAAAGACACATTCTATACAACAGAAGTTGGCCAGCACCAGATGTGGGCGGCACAGCATCTGTCGTTTGAAAAGCCAAAGCGTTGGATGACATCCGGTGGTCTGGGTACCATGGGCTATGGTTATCCATCTGCCATGGGTGTACAGGTTGCCCATCCGGACGGTCTAGTTATCGCAATTGCGGGTGACGGCTCCTTCCAGATGAACCTGCAGGAACTGACCACCATGATGGATTACAAGCTGCCGGTTAAATGCTTCATCCTGAACAATATGTTCTTGGGTATGGTGCGCCAGTGGCAGGAAATGTTCCATGGCGAACGTTATTCTGAAAGCCACATCGAAGGTCAACCTGACTTTGTCAAACTGGCTGAAGCTTATGGTGCGCTTGGCCTGCGTGCAAGCAACCCGGGTGAACTGGACGACGTGATTAAACAGGCATTTGACAGCCATCTGCCGACAATCGTTGACATCCGCACAGACCCGGAAGAAAACGTATTCCCGATGATCCCATCGGGGGCTGCCCATAACGAAATTATTATGGGCCCAGAAGATTCTGAAAGTTCGGATGATGGCGGCAGCGTCGAATCCGGTGTTTTGGTGTAAGGGAGGAAATGACTATGACTAACGAAGATAAAAACGACATCCTTCGCCATACGGTATCTGTTCTCGTTGATAACGAAGCAGGTGTTTTGGCCCGCGTGATCGGTCTCTTTTCCGGTCGTGGCTATAATATTGAAAGTCTGACGGTTGCAGAAACCGATCACGTTGAAAATCTGTCCAAGATTACCATCGTGACCAGTGGTACCCGTCAGGTGATCGAACAGATCAAAGCACAGCTGGATCGCCTTGTTCCTGTGCGCAAAGTTGTCGATCTCACCATCGACGGCCCAAGCGTGGAACGTGAAATGGCGTTGGTAAAGGTTGCAGGCGAGGGGGAACATCGTGTAGAAGCATTGCGCATTGCCGATATCTTCCGCGCACGGGTTATCGACAGCTCGAATTCATCCTTCGTCTTTGAGGTCTTTGGTAAGGCCGGCAAAGTCGATGCATTTATTAATCTGATGGAGCCATTGGGACTGGTTGACGTTTCACGTACCGGTGTCGTGGCGATTTCTCGCGGAGCCGAGGGGCTCTAAGACAAATCGCATCCACATTCTTAATCTTTAAAGTTCAAGGGGTATTTGAACATGCAGGTTTATTACGATCGCGACGCAGACGTCAACTTGATCAAAACCAAAAAAGTAGCCATCGTTGGTTACGGCTCTCAGGGTCACGCCCACACACTTAACCTTCGCGATTCTGGCGCAACTGAAGTTGCTGTTGCTCTGCGTGAAGGCTCTGCAACACGCAAAAAAGCTGAAGGCGAAGGCCTGAAAGTTATGTCTGTAGCTGAAGCTGCAGCATGGGCTGACGTTCTGATGATCCTGACACCTGACGAATTGCAGGCCGAGATCTACAAAAACGAAATCGCACCAAACCTGAAACAAGGTGGCGCACTGGCTTTCGCACACGGTCTGAACATCCACTTCGGCCTAATCGAAGCACCAGCTGACCACGACGTTATCATGATCGCGCCAAAAGGCCCAGGTCACACGGTTCGTGGCGAATATGTTAAAGGCGGCGGCGTTCCATGTCTGATCGCTGTTCACCAGGACGCTTCTGGTAACGCGAAAGAAATCGCCATGTCCTACGCTTGTGGCGTTGGCGGCGGTCGTTCCGGTATCATCGAAACAGACTTCAAAGAAGAGTGTGAAACTGACCTGTTCGGTGAACAAGCTGTTCTGTGTGGCGGTCTGACTGAACTGATCCGCTACGGTTTCGAAACACTGACAGAAGCTGGTTACGCACCAGAGATGGCTTACTTCGAGTGCTTGCACGAAGTGAAGCTCATCGTTGATCTGATGTACGAAGGCGGCATGCACAACATGCGCTACTCCATCTCCAACACTGCTGAATACGGCGACTATGTTTCCGGTCCACGTGTTGTTGACGCTTCCGTTAAAGAACGCATGAAAGAAGTTCTGGACGATATCCAAACGGGTAAATTCGTTCGTGACTTCATGCTGGAAAACCAAGTTGGCCAACCGTTCCTGAAAGCACGTCGCGCACAGGGCGCAGCGCACCCAATCGAAGAAACCGGTGAAAAACTGCGTGGCATGATGCCATGGATCAAAGCCAACCAGCTGGTTGACAAAGAACGCAACTAATCTTCGGATTAGGGTATTTGCGTGGCTCCGTGTAAAGGAGTCTGCATGCACTGCAAGAAGAGGGGAGAGGCCTTTTGGTCTCTCCCTTTTTTTGTTCATCCCTGTGAAGGCAGGGATCTCATAAACACAGATTCCTGCCTTCACAGGAATGACGTTAAAGGGAGATGCACCTGTCTGCCGGAAACAATCTGTTTCCCAATTTCCCGCTAATCAGAAGCACTGCTTGGGCCTATATTAATCTCCAGAAAGAAGGAGACCCCAGCTATGATGCCGAGCTTATTTATTTCCCACGGATCGCCCACCGTTCTGATCGAAGAAGACAGTGCAGGTCGCGCGTTTCTGTCCGGTCTGGCAGAAGACCTGCCACGCCCGAAAGCCATTTTGGTAATCAGTGCCCATTGGGAAACCCGCAGCCTGACCGTTACAGGAGCAGAAGAGCACAAAACCATCCACGACTTCTATGGCTTCCCCGAAGCTTTGTTCCAGATGCACTACCCTGCCCGTGGCTCATCCGAACTCACAACGCGCCTGCAAGGCCTGTTAGACGCCCATATTGACCCTGTTCGCGGACTGGATCATGGCGCATGGTCACCGCTGAAACTGATCTACCCAAATGCCGACATCCCCGTCGTGCAGCTGGGCCTGCAATCCGGTGAAAGCCCCGCCTACCTTTATCAACTCGGTGAGCAGCTGAAGGAACTGAGAAATGAAGGCGTGCTGATCATCGGCTCCGGCGCGGTCACCCACAATCTGGGTGAAATCAGATGGAATTCCACCCAGCCTGATGACTGGGCGCAAGCCTATGAAGACTGGTTTGTCGAGAAACTAGAATCCGGCGACAAGGACGCCCTGCTGAACGCCCATGCAGAAGCCCCCCACTTCACCCGCGCCCATCCGCGTGACGAACACTGGCTCCCCCTCTACGTCGCCATGGGCGCAGGCGATACAGCCACCCTGCTTCATCGCGGCTTCGAACATGGCAATTTGTCTATGGCAGCGGTGCGGTTTGATTGATAGGATGTGCCCGAACATGAAAGGGCACCTCCATGCAACAATCCCAAACCAGCTTCAGCCTCTCTACCCAAGGGCAAGGCCTTTACGAGTTCACGCGGGAAGTGAGCCGGTGGGTTGCTGACAGCGGGATTGAGACCGGGTTATTGACGCTCTTTTGCCGTCATACAAGCGCGAGCTTGACCATTCAGGAGAATGCGGACCCGGATGTGCAGCTCGACTTAAACGAGTTTTTTGCCCGTATGGTGCCGGAATATATGGAATGGTTGCGCCATACCATGGAAGGGCCGGATGATATGCCAGCTCACATCAAATCAGCGCTGACAGATGTGTCCCTGTCCATCCCAGTTGCGAACGGGCGTCCTACCCTCGGCACCTGGCAGGGGATTTATCTGTTTGAACATCGAAAGGCCCCGCATAATCGATCTGTCGTGGGCCATCTTATCGGGGATTAACGTTCGTCCCAATAGGCAACCGGGACCATGCGCATATTGACCTTGCGACGCAGATCATCAGCCCAGCCCTGACCTTTTTTCTGAACGATTTTGCCCTGCAGCGCCTTGGCTTTATAATCACCCTTTTCAATGGCCAGTTCCAGCCAGGCAAAGGCCTGTTTCAGATCAAACCGCACGCCTGAACCATTCAGATAGTAATTACCAAGCTCACGCATAGAGGCAACATCACCTTTGATCGCGGCCTTCATATACCAGTTGGCAGAATCTTTAAAATTATTCTGCAAGGCATGGATCGCCCCCAGCTTGACCATCGCGGCTTTTGACCCGTTTTGCGCAGCCATCTTGTTCCATTTCAGGGCGGCACTCAGGTTTTTATCAACGCCCCGACCTTCTTCATACATATCTGCGATCTTCAGCATGCCCTTGGTGTAGCCGCCTTCAGCGGAGCGTTCGAACCATTCCGCCGCGGTAAAATAGTCTGGATCCACCTTCTTACCCTGCGACCAGAACAGACCGAGTTTATAGGCCGCCTTGATATCACCGTTTGACGCTTTCGCTTCCAAACGTTCTGCCAGATCGCGTGCTGAATTGGCCTCAACAGGAGATGTGTGCAAAAGAAGGAGAGCGAGCAGGACGGACAATAGGCGAAACATAAAAAGACTCCGAAATAACTATAGGTTCCATACTTAACCTAATCATTTCACCCCGGCATTTAAACAAGAAAAGCCCCGTATGAATACGAGGCTTAAACTTTCAATTCTCTGTAACAATAGGTGCTTAGCTACCTGCGACATCAATGACCATTCGGCCACGGACTTTGCCACCCAGGATGTCTTTGCCCAGTTGCGGCAGGTCTTCCAGTTTGGCTTCGGTGACCATGTTTTCCAGTTTCTCCATCGGCAGGTCGCGTGCAATGCGCTGCCAGGCAGTGATACGCTTTTCCTTGGCGCACATAACCGAATCGATCCCCAACAGGTTCACACCACGCAGAAGGAACGGAATTACGGTTGCCGGAAGCTTGTTGCCCCCTGCCAGACCAATCGCTGCTGCAGAGCCACCATATTTCAATTGTGCCAGAACCCGGGCCAGTGTGGTGCCGCCTACCGCATCGATGCAGCCTGCCCAACGTTCTTTTTCCAACGGACGTTTGGATTCTTCAGAAAGCTCGTCGCGGTCGATAATGGTGTTTACGCCCATTTCTTTCAGATAATCGTGCGTGTCTGCACGACCTGTAGAGCCTGCAACGTCGTACCCGAGGTTGGACAGGATAGCGGCTGCAACAGAACCTACACCACCTGCAGCACCTGTAATCAGAACTTCACCAGAATCCGGTGTCAGACCGTGATCTTCCAGTGCCATTACACCCAGCATGGCGGTAAAGCCAGCTGTACCGACCGCCATTGCCTGACGTGGGGACAGACCTTCTGGCAACGGCACCAGCCAATCCCCGGAAACGCGGGCTTTCTGACCATAGCCGCCCCAGTGGATTTCACCAACACGCCAGCCCGTCAGGACGACTTTGTCACCTGCTTTGAAATCTGCATGGCTGCTGCTTTCAACGGTACCTGCAAAATCAATCCCACCCACATGTGGGAATTCACGGGTCAGGCCGCCGAGACCATTGAGGACCAGACCGTCTTTATAGTTCAGCGTTGAATATTCAACAGAGACCACAACGTCGCCTTCCGGCAATTGTGACTCGTCCAGTTCAGTGATTTCGGATGTGACGCCATCGTCAGTTTTAGACAGAACCAAAGCCTTAAACATGGGAATTCCCTTTTGTGATGATTGAAGATGTTGATCTTAGATTACTTATATTTTTATATTTGTCAAACAAATATAAAAATGAGATAATTTGATTGAGTTTTTGGGCGTTTTCTGCGCATTCTCCTTCAACGGATAAAAAGGAAAGAACGCATTTATGGGCATTAAATACGAACCGCTGGTCACAGAAAGTCTCGCCAAACAAATCGCCGAAACCATCCGCGCTGCGATTGTAGAAGGCGACTTAAAAGTGGATGAACGCCTGCCGACCGAACCGGAACTGGCCGAACGGTTCGGTGTGTCGCGCCCCACCATCCGCGAGGCCTTGAAACGTCTTGCCGCCCAGCATTTGATCCGGTCGCGCCGAGGGCCGAGTGGTGGTACCTTCGTTAACCGCCCGGACAGTCTGGAAGCCCAGGAAACCCTGTCCAACATGACATCATTACTGACAACAATGGGCGAGTTTGATTTATCTGACATCGCAGAAGCACGCCGTGAACTGGAACTGATCTGCGTCAGACAGGCCGCTGTTCGCCGCGATCAAAGCCATCTGAATGCCATGGCATTTGAAATTTCGGTGCAAAAAAATAACAGCATTGCTGATCAGGATTTTTGCGCCTCAGACGTGCGCTTTCACCGTGCCATTGTAGATGCAACGCAGAATTCCATGTTAAAATTCATGATGACATCAGTGATCGAAGCCGTGCAACCCATCGTCAACTTGATTGTCTTTCGCTTTTGGGATAAAGAAAAAACGGTTGAACAGCATGAACGCATCCTTGCGTCCATTACAGCTGGTGATGCAGAGGGCGCAGCACAGGCAATCATGGAACAAATGGATGATTTAAAAGACCGCTATTCAAAGGCACAGGCCTTGAGAGATGCGAAAAACTGATCTTTTTTAAGGGAGAGAAAGAGGATGTCAGTCGTTGAAACCATGGGCTCCAAGCGGGTCACAGACGAAGTACGTCATGCCCATGATGATCTGGAATATTTTTATCTGGAAGCCAAGCGCAACAAGAAAATTGCCAATTGGGCGGCAAAACAGCTGGATACGGATAAGAAAGAATACTTCCTTGAACTGATCAGTGCTGATATTTCAAAAGCTGGCCCCAAACCTGTTGTCGATCGCATCATGGCCGATTTTCAAAAGGCCAATATCGATATTGAGGAAACCGAAGTCTGGGAAAAGCTACGTCAGTTTGAAAAAGAAGTGTTGCAAGGTATGCTCGCCGAACAAGCCAAACGCACAAAAGAAGAAGTCAAAGCCAAACAGAAAAAGAAAGACAAAAAGGATAAAAAAAAGAAGAAAAAATAGTCCTTATTCTTTTTCCACCAGCTTGAATTCAAAACACGGACTCCCAGATCTTTTTCTGGCCATATTCAACAATCCAAGCCCGGCCCCTTTACTCCCTTCCGGTGTTGATTTTTATAGGCGCGTAGCAACTGATAAAAGCATCCTTCTCACTGCAGACGGTCTTGAATTTCAGACTACACATTCCAATACGATACCTGCGACTTTATCAAACATAAAACCGCCAACATATACGTACATGAACTGCCAGTCGGTGCAGATAAAAAGAAAACCCCTTGAGGCCATCGCGCTCAAGGGGTTTATCTTTAATCGACTGTGATCAGTGATTAGTCTTTACGACGCGGGCGACGTGGGCCGCGCGGCTTATCGGACTTTTCGCCATCACCTTCAGAACGCGGGCGTTTTTCGCCAACTTCTTCCGTGATGTCTTCACCTGTTTCTTGGTTCACAACGCGCATGGAAAGTTTAACCTTACCACGGTCATCGATACCGATCAGTTTCGCCCAGACTTCATCACCTTCAGACAGAACGTCAGAAACTTGGGCGACACGCTCGTTCTTCAGTTCAGAGATGTGAACCAGACCGTCTTTTGTGCCCATGTAGTTAACGAATGCACCGAAGTCCATGACCTTAACGACTTTACCACGGTAGATTTTGTTGAGCTCAGGCTCAGCAACAATACCCTGGATCCAGTCGATAGCTTTCTGCCCGCTTTCGCCGTCAACAGCTGCCACACGGATGGTACCGTCGTCTTCGATGTCAATCTTCGCACCAGTTGTTTCGGTGATCTCGCGGATCACTTTACCACCTGTACCAATGACTTCACGGATCTTGTCTTTGTTGATCTGGAAGGCAGTGATTTTTGGTGCGTTGTTAGAAACATCGTCACGACCGGATGTGATGGCTTTCGCCATTTCACCCAGGATGTGAACACGGCCGTCTTTGGCCTGATCCAGGGCGATTTCCATGATCTCTGGTGTGATGGATGTAATCTTGATGTCCATCTGCAAAGACGTGATACCTTCTTCGGTACCAGCCACTTTAAAGTCCATATCACCCAAGTGATCTTCATCACCCAGGATATCAGACAGAACTGCAAAGCCATCATCTTCCTTGATCAGGCCCATTGCGATACCCGCAACAGGACGTTTCAATGGAACACCGGAATCCATCAGAGACAGAGATGTACCACAAACGGTTGCCATGGAAGAAGAACCGTTAGATTCTGTGACTTCAGAAACCACGCGTACAGTGTATGGGAAATCGTCTTTGGACGGCATCAATGGGCGGATAGCGCGCCACGCCAGTTTACCGTGACCAATTTCACGACGACCAGGGGACTTCAGGAAGCTTGCTTCACCAACAGAATATGGTGGGAAGTTATAGTGCAGCATGAAGTTTTCGCGGTATTCTTTGTCCAAAGCATCGATGATTTGCTCATCCTGGCCTGTACCCAAAGTGGTTACGGCGAGTGCCTGTGTTTCACCACGTGTGAACAGGGCAGAACCATGTGCACGTGGCAGCAGGCCAACAGTTGCGTCAATGGCACGAACTGTTTTTGTGTCACGACCATCGATACGAGATTGCGTTGCAATGATGTCACGACGAACGATGTCTTTTTCCAGGTTCTTCAGAACGCCGGAAACAACGACGCCGGAAACCTCACCGGACTCAATCTGGTCAGCGTAAAATTCAGTAACCTTGGTTTTGGCTTCTGAAACAGCAGCCACACGTTCTTGCTTATCAACAATTTTGTAAGCAGCGCGCAGGTCAGCTTCCGCCAGTTCAGCCGCTTTGGCTTCAACTTCACCGAGGTACTCAACAGGTTGAGGCAGATCCCAAGGATCGTTTGCACAAGCTTCAGCCAGATCGATGATGGCATCGATAACAGCCTGGAATTCTTTGTGACCAAAAGCCACCGCACCCAGCATGACTTCTTCTGACAGCTCTTCAGCTTCAGATTCAACCATCAAAACACCTTCTTGTGTCCCGGCAACGGCCAGATCAAGAACACTGTCTTCCAATTGTTCAGAAGTCGGGTTCAGAACATATTCGCCTTCGATGTAGCCAACACGTGCCGCGCCGATTGGGCCCATGAATGGCATGCCGGAAATAGTCAGTGCAGCAGAGGCGCCAACCATAGCAACGATGTCTGGGTCATTTTCCAGATCATGTGCCAGAACCGTACAAATAACTTGTGTTTCGTTTTTATAGCCCGGTGCGAACAACGGACGGATCGGACGGTCGATCAAACGAGATGTCAGTGTTTCTTTTTCAGAAGGACGACCTTCACGTTTGAAAAAGCCACCTGGGATTTTACCAGCAGCAAATGCTTTTTCCTGATAGTTAACCGTCAACGGAAAGAAATCGATGTCAGCGCGTGCCTGCTTCTGACCAACAGCGGTACAAAGAACTTTTGTCTCGCCATAAGTCACCATAACAGCGCCGTCTGCTTGACGTGCAATTTTACCAGTTTCGAATACAAGCGGACGACCGCCCCATTCGATTTCTTTACGGAATTCTTTAAACATATATCTTCCTTACATACGTACTTTGGCCGCTTAAGGGACCTTCCCTTAAAAATTTACCTACGGCCTTAGCCTTCACTTTACGCCACTTCGACCACTTGTGACTTGAAGACTTTATGACATGTTCCCCAGCGTATGCCGGGGCCTCTTGGACAGAGGTTCCAGCATACGCCGGAACACATAGGTCGAAAACGAAGAAAGGCGCGTCATACCGGGTGGGGTATATCGCGCCTTACTTACGAAAATCTTTGTCTTAGCGACGCAGACCTAAGCGTTCAATGATGCTTTGGTAACGGTCGTTGGATTTCTTCTTGGTGTAGTCCAGAAGACGACGACGTTGACCAACCATTTGCAACAGACCGCGACGAGAGTGAAAATCTTTTTTGTGTGTTTTCAGGTGCTCTGTCAGGTTTGCGATACGCTTGGACAGAATAGCAACCTGTACTTCAGGTGAACCAGTGTCACCTTCTTTGGTTGCGAATTCTGCAATAACCTGTGCTTTTTCTTCAGCAGTAATCGACATCAGATACTCCATATTTAAATGTTAATAATTGAAGACCCGAAAGGGACGGACATTCCCGTCTTCGACTTTGGCAAGGGCAACGAGTTTGTCGTCATGCATCAGTCTGATGACCTCTGCATCCGCCAAATCCGTATCTAGCGCCATACCGTTTCGAATTTTTTGGGTCTCATCCTGCGACAAGGCCAGAGCCAAGATGTCGTCTAGCACGGTCTCTATCGCAAGAAGGCTTTCAAAAAGCGCGTCACTATGCACAATCTCTTCTAAGGAATCCAGAGAAATCGCGCTTTTTTCGTCAAAAGGACCAACTTTTGTGCGCCTAAGAAGAGAAATATAGCCAACAGTGCCCAACGCCTTGGCAATATCACGCCCCAAAGAGCGTACATAGGTGCCTTTGCCACATTGAACTTCAAACAACGCCCGATTCGCATCAACACATTCGATCAGTTTTAGATCATCAATTTGCACTTTGCGTGACGCCATTTCCACATCCTGTCCGTCACGCGCCAGCTTGTAAGCACGCTGCCCATCAATCATAAGGGCGGAATAGATCGGGGGGACCTGGTCATTTTCACCAATGAAGTTTGAAAGGACGGCTTCAATCTGATCCTGCTTCGGGCGCACATCGGACGTTTCGGTCACCTCGCCTTCCGCATCATCCGTGTTGCGGCTTTCCCCCCAGCTGACTTCGAAGCGATAGGTCTTGGTGCCATCCATGACATAGGAAACCGTTTTGGTTGCTTCGCCGAATGCGAGGGGAAGAATGCCGGAGGCTAATGGATCAAGTGTTCCGCCATGGCCGACCTTTTGTGCTTTGGTCAGCCAGCGGACTTTTCCCACCACATTGTTGGAAGAAATTTCAAGCGGCTTATCAATGATCAACCAGCCATGAATGGGAATGCCTTTTTTCTTACGGGCCATATTAACCACTTACGTCATTCCTGCGCAGGCAGGAATCTGGGAAACACGAGAAAGATCCCTGCCTGCGCAGGGATGACGGATTAATTCTCTTCGTCATCATCGCGATGAATATCGGCCTGAACTTTTGGGTCCTGAAGCAGTTTGTTGATCTTCAGGGCCTCATCCAGTGACTCATCGCGTTTGAAGCTGAACTTCGGGATATATTTGGTCGTGGACTGACGGGAATATTCATGACGCACATGACCACTGGCCCGATTCAAACCTTTAACCACCGCGTCCGTGTTATTGCCACCGAGGTCAGAAACAAACACAGTTGCGTTACGCAGGTCCGGGCTGACGCGTACCTCGGAAACCGAGATGGACGCGTCAATCAGGTCGGGATCACGAAAATCCGCGCGTGCAATAATCTCCGCCAACGCATGACGGATTTCTTCACCCACACGCAATTGGCGTTGGGTTGGTGCTTTACCTGATCTTCTGGTCATAGATTTATTCTCATGTACCCCGGCGAAGGCCGGGGCCTTTCTTTCAAGAGATCCCGGCTTTCGCCGGGACACGCTCTCGCTAGATTTCCTGTTCGATTTGTTCCATTTCGAAACATTCGATCATATCGCCGACTTTAAGGTCGTTGTAATTTTCAAAGGACATACCGCATTCAAAGCCGGATTTGACTTCTTTGGCATCGTCCTTGAAACGTTTCAGCTGTGCAAGCGCACCTTCGTGAACAACAACGTTGTCACGCAGCAGACGAACCTTGGCACCGCGTTTCACGATCCCTTCTGTGACCATACAGCCCGCAATCGTACCGATACGTGAAATATTAAATGTCTCACGGATTTCGGCATAACCGATGAATTTCTCTTGATAAACAGGATCAAGCAAACCGGACATCATACGTTTCACATCATCAGCTGCATCATAGATGATGGAGTAGTAACGAATGTCCACGCCGTCACGTTTGGCCAGTTCACGCGCCTGTGGATTGGCACGAACGTTAAAGCCGATGATCAAGGCGTTGGATGCACGTGCCAGTGTGATGTCCGACTCGTTGATCGCACCAACTGCGCCATGCAGAACTTTAACCTTCACATCGTCACGGGCCAGTTTCTCAAAGGTACCGGAAAGGGCTTCGATAGAACCCTGTACGTCACCTTTAATCAAAACAGGCAGTTCTTTCACTTCACCCGCCTGGATTTGGCTGAACAATTCTTCCAGCGTACCACGACCAGATGCCGCAGCCTTGGCCGCTTTGTCTTTGTTGGTCCGGTATTGGGAAACTTCACGTGCCTTGGCTTCTGAATCCACCACGACCAACTGGTCACCCGCAGATGGTGTGCCCTGCAGACCGAGAACCTCAACAGGCATAGCCGGGCCTGAATCTTTAACGTGATGGCCGTGATCATTGACCAATGCACGCACACGACCCCATTCGGTACCCACAACGAAGATATCCCCGATGTGCAATGTACCGCGTTGAACCATCACGGTTGCGATGTTACCGCGACCACGTTCCTGACGGGCTTCCACAACCACACCTTCCGCAGCACGGTTCGGGTTGGCTTTTAGTTCAAGAACTTCGGCTTGCAGCAGGATGGTTTCTTCAAGCTGTTCCAGGTTCAGGCGTTGTTTTGCAGACACTTCAACGTCCATCACTTCACCGCCCATGCTTTCCACCTGAATCTCGTGTTGCAGCAGTTCTGTGCGCACACGGCTTGGGTCAGCACCCGGCTTGTCGATTTTGTTGATCGCAACGATGATTGGAACGTCAGCCGCTTTTGCGTGACGGATCGCCTCAATCGTCTGTGGCATAACGCCGTCATCAGCCGCAACTACCAGAACAACAATATCTGTCAGTTCCGCACCACGCGCACGCATGGCCGTAAAGGCTTCGTGACCCGGTGTATCAACAAATGAGATCTTTGCACCGGACGCCATGGTCACCTGATATGCACCGATGTGCTGGGTGATACCGCCGGCTTCTTTATCCACAACGTCTGTTTCACGCAGCGCATCCAGCAGAGATGTTTTACCGTGGTCAACGTGACCCATAACAGTCACGATCGGCGCGCGGTGTACTTTGTCTTCGTCGTTGTCCTCTGGACCTGTCAGATCGACTTCCACATCTGCATCAGAAACACGTTTTACGGTGTGGCCGAATTCTTCCACAATGATCTGCGCGGTGTCGGCGTCAATGGTCTGGTTGATCGTAACCATGGTGCCCATGGTCATCAGTGTTTTCACAACAGCTGCTGCTTTTTCAGACATACGGTTGGCCAGTTCCTGAACCGTAATATGATCCGGCAAAGTCACTTCGCGGTTCTGTTTCACCTGTTCAGGCTTTGGACCGCCAGCTTGCTGTTTCTGTTTTTGACGTGCACGTTTTACAGAAGCGAGCGAGCGTTGGCGCTGTTCACCACCGAAGTTATCAATGGACAGCTTGCCTTTGCCGCGACGACGATCATTGTTGCCGCCACGTTTGTTGTCTTGCTTCTTAACTTCTTTTTTCTTTGCAGGTTTAGCCGCAGCAGGTTTCGCGTCCTGTGCAGGTGCTGCTTTGCGCGCACCGTCTTTTTCAGCGCGTTGTGCAACCAGGGCAGCTTCTTCGGCAGCTTTGCGCGCTTCTTCTTCAGCACGTTTTTTCGCAGCCGCGTCTTCCTTGGCTTTACGGTCCGCTTCAGCTTTTGCTTTACGTTCTTCAGCAGCTTTTTCTTCTGCGCGACGTTCTGCATCAGCCTGTTCGCGTTTCGCACGCGCTTCAGCATCAGCTTCAGCCTGCTTTTGCGTTTCTTCCTGGGCTTTCTGTGCGTTCTGAAGAACTTCAGCGCGTTTTGCCAGTTCGCTCTCGGTCAGATGCGTGTCTGAATTCGCCTGCGCCTTTTTGAAGGCTGCTTCAGCGGCTTCTTTAGCGGCTTGTGCTGCTTTTTCTTCTGCGCTTACTTCTGTCATGCGACCAGAGGCATCTTTAGGAACAAAGGTGCGTTTCTTGCGCACTTCAACAGCCACGGATTTACTGCGTCCATGAGAGAAGCTTTGCTTGACTTGGCCGGCTTCAACCGTCTTTTTCAGTTCAAGTTTGCCGGGTCGATTGAGGCTGAGCTTGTTGCTGTCGTCGCCTTTTTTATCTGTCATATCCGAGCTGTGCCTGTCTTTCTTTAGTTCCACAATCAGTCGCGAAAACCTTGCAAACGCAAAGCTTCCACTTGGAAGCGCTTGGCCATTTTACCAGGCGCCAATCCCATATGGACCACATGGTCCCGCCCCGCAGCCTGACCCAGTTCCTGTTGACCGAATAATTCGATCAACGGCAGGTCGCCTGCCAAAGCTTTAATCTTTCCCCGGCCGTCATCCGCACCATCACGTGCAGCCAACACCACGGCGCATTTGCCGCTTTTTAACCAGGCCCGGGTCTTTTCAAACCCGAAGATCACACCGCTTGTGCGTCGCATCAATCCGATGAGGGAGAGACTGCGCTGCACCAGAAGTGCTTCAATTCTGTCCGCCAAACCGTCCATAGGCTTGACGTTTTTGCGTGCCGCACGGGAGAATGCGTTCTTCGCACATGCAGTATTTACCACATTTCGCGATGCACTCAACCACAAACCGCGACCCGGCAATTTACCATCCACATCCGGGACGACAATATCGTCAGGGCCGACAACGCACCGGATCAATTGTTCTTTGGGCAGAACCGATCCGGTGACAATGCAGCGACGTTCAGGGCTATCCCCTTTACGCGTCTTCATCTTCGAACCAATGCGCACGTGCAGCCATGATGATTTCATTGGCAGCCGTTTCACCCAGGTTCTTCTCACCGACATATTCACGCAGTTCATCACCAGCCAGATCAGCCAGATCGTCCAGCGTCTTAACGTCATTTTCACCCAGTGCCACAACCATGGCAGCAGACAGGCCTTCAACGTTAAACAGTTCGTCGGTTACACCCAGTTCCTGACGCTTCGCGTCCAGAACCTTGTCTTGTTCTTCAAGGAAGGCCAGGGCACGGGCGCGCAGTTCTTCTGCCACATCCATGTCGAAACCTTCGATCTCCGCCAGTTCAGCGCGCGGCACATAAGCCACTTCCTCGATGGAAGAGAACCCTTCTGTTACCAAAAGGTGCGCGATCACATCGTCCACATCCAGTGCTTCGATGAATTGGTTGGAACGGGCTTTGAATTCTTCCTGACGACGTTCGGATTCGTCAGCTTCCGTCAGGATATCGATATCCCAGCTGGTCAGTTGTGACGCCAGACGTACGTTCTGACCACGACGACCGATCGCAAGCGACAGTTGGTCATCAGGAACAACAACTTCAATACGGTTTGTTTCTTCATCCAGAACAACCTTGGCAACTTCAGCAGGGGCCAACGCGTTTACGATGAAGGTTGCCGGATCAGCAGACCACTGGATGATGTCGATTTTTTCACCCTGCAGTTCAGATACAACGGCCTGAACACGCGAACCACGCATACCAACACAAGCGCCAACCGGATCGATGGAATTGTCAGAAGACTGAACAGCGATCTTGGCACGAGAGCCCGCATCACGGGCGCAGGATTTAATCTCGATGATGCCATCATAAATTTCTGGCACTTCCTGTGTGAACAGTTTCGCCATGAATTGTGGGTGCGAACGAGACAGGAAAATCTGTGGGCCACGGTTTTCACGACGAACATCAAAGATGTAAGCGCGGATGCGATCACCGTTTTTAACATGTTCGCGTGGAATACATTCGTCACGGCGCAGCAGGGCTTCTGTGCGACCCAAATCAACAACAACGTTGCCGAATTCAACACGCTTGACCAGACCGTTCACAACTTCGCCAACGCGGTCTTTATATTCATCGAACTGACGATCACGTTCTGCATCACGTACTTTTTGTACGATAACCTGTTTTGCCGTCTGGGCTGCAATGCGACCAAAATCAATCGGTGGCAGTGGATCAACAAGGAATTCACCAAGCTCTGCGTCAGCCTTGCGGGCGCGTGCCTGATCAACGGTCATCTGCATATGCTCGTCTTCGACCTCTTCAACCACTTCGATGTAACGGGCAAGCTTGATCTCGCCTGTTTTGCGGTCGATGTTGGCGCGGATATCATGTTCCTGGCCGTATTTAGAACGTCCAGCCTTTTGAATGGCCTGTTCCATAGCTTCAAAAACTTGATCGCGTTCAATCCCTTTATCACGTGCCACAACATCGGCAACTTGCAATAATTCAGGGCGAGGCATTCCGGTCGATTGTTCCATTTTTCCTTACAATCCTTGTTCTTTAGACGCTGCCGCCAGCAGGTCATCAGTGAGGACCAATTTGGCTTTAACAATATCTTCAAAAGGAAGATCCTGTGCCTCACCGTCCACGAGAATTTGTACATTACCATCCACAAGCCCCACGAGGCGGCCTGTGAAACGTTTGCGGCCATCGATCAGGTAGGACATCTCCACCTTGGCTTCGAAACCGGCAAAACGATC
Source organism: Terasakiella sediminum (assembly GCF_033100395.1). NCBI lineage: Bacteria > Pseudomonadati > Pseudomonadota > Alphaproteobacteria > Rhodospirillales > Terasakiellaceae > Terasakiella > Terasakiella sediminum. The sequence continues at coordinate 23,493 of NZ_JAWLVJ010000001.1, forward strand.
ATAATCTTCCGCCCGCACAAGCGGACGATCTACCCCTGGGGAACTCACTTCCAGTGAATAGGCTTCGTCAATCGGGTCATCCACATCCAGAAGCGGAGAAACAGCGCGGCTGATTTTGGCGCAATCTTCCACATCCATGGTTTTGCGATCAGCACGTTCGGCCATAATCTGCAAAGTGGGGTGGCGATCACCCTGCATTTGCAGGCGCACGATAACGTACCCTAAATCGGTTAGGGTCGGGGCAATGATTTCTTCGATGCGGTGCATAGCTGAAGACATTATGCAGATATCCCTTTCCTTTAGATCACATAGACCCATTAACAAAAAAAGCGGACCGCCTGGCCCACTTCAATCAAGTCCACATAAGTGGTTATGTATTGAGTTCGCCGCCTTTATACGCTTCTTTTTGGGAAATGCAAGTCTATTTTGTATATGGGCGCTCTAGAACTGCCATTGGCGCAGGATGCCATAGGATTGCAGCATATCCTGCAACTGGCCCTTTTTCTTGATATCCTGCAACAGACTTTCCAGTTTTGTCAGATCAAGTGGCCCGTCTTTACGCACCAATGCACGCAGATTATAGACCTGCGCAAATTCCTGTGAAATCACATAAGTCAGCAGTTCCTGCGGGTTCTCATGAAAATACTGTTTCAGGAAAGACAAGGTGGCGATTGCGATCTCGGCCTCATCCGCTTTGATGGACCTGAGCATATCGTAATGAGAGGTGGCAAAGCTGATGTTATATTTGGATTTCAGCCAGTCCTGATCCGCATTCAGCCCGGCAAATTCATAGTGGTAACCTTCAAACCCCAAAATCTTGCGGCTTTCAATCTGATTGAAATCAAACCGCAGCTGTTCAGGTTTGCGCTTGGCGATATAGACTTCCCCGCCCTTCATCAACAGTTTGGAAAAATCAACGCGGTCAACCTTGTCTTTCCAGTTCCATTGTTCCATTTCAAAGAACATCATATCGGCTTTGGCAGACAGGATGGGGTCGTAGCGATCCTGCGGGCGCACCACCATCAGCTCAAACTGATAGGTCGATTGTTCTTCATTCAACAGACGCAGGATGTCCGGCGTGATCCCGGTTTTGCCATCGTCATTCATAAAAGGCGGAAAAGGATAGGCCAGCACTTTAACAGTTGTTACAGCCTGGGCCGCCGACACATTCAGCAGGACAAGAAAACAACAAAGGAAAACAAAAGTTCGGGCGCGCATATTTTTATCAGTATGTTTTATTGATTTTTAGAACCATACCAGAAATCAACGCAAAGGGGAGATTTTTATTTCCGTCTAAATCTCAGATACACACAGGGCTTGCCCTGTCGAATGGCTTTTTGCTCATAGCGCGTCGGCGGCCAGTCATCAGGGCGCACACGCCAGTCACTTGGCCCGTCGCAGATCCATTCAAAATTCGGATCTTTGGTCATATGTTCCAGCGTCCAGTCGATATATGGCATATGGTCACTGCCGACGCGGAATTCTGCCCCCGGCTTCAGGACACGGGCAACCAGTTTCATATTTTCCGGCCCGACAAAACGACGCTTGGCATGACGTTTTTTACGCCAGGGGTCCGGGAACAACAAAAACATCCGGCTGATGGACGCATCGGGCATCACATCCAGAAGTGGACGCGCATCATCGCCTAAAATACGAATGCGATCTTTCAGATCGTGATTGTCCACATGATTTAAAAGGCTTGCGACCCCATTCATGAAAGGCTCACAGGCAATCATCCCCACATCCGGGTTATCCTGCAACTGCTGAGAACAATGTTCCCCACCGCCGAAACCGACTTCAAACCATAATTCTTTTATCGGCGTTTTAAACAGGCTGGCCGGATCAATCATGCTGCCATCTTCTGACGGTTCGATATGAACCTGGGGCAGCAAATTATCCACCAGCTCCTGCTGGCGCGGTTTCAGCTTATAGCCCTGGCGACGCCCAAAGGTGCGCAGACGGGTGGTATATAGGTCGGGGTCGGTCATGGCCAAATCTCATCTATAAAAAAAGCCCGACCTTATAGCCGGGCTTTTTCAGAAAATTCAACAGTTGTTTTAGAACTGACGCTTCAGTTCATCAACAAGGTCTGTTTTTTCCCAGCTGAAGTGACCTTCATCTGTCGGCGTGCGACCAAAGTGACCATAAGCAGAAGTCTCTTTATAGATCGGTGCGTTCAGTTTCAGGTGTTCACGGATGCCACGTGGGGAAAGGTTCATGATTTCAGAAGCGATCTTGGCAATCTTGGCTTCGTCCACATGGTTTGTGCCTGCTGTGTCAACGTAAACAGAAAGCGGCTTGGAAATACCAATGGCGTAAGACAGCTGAATTGTACATTTGTCAGCCAGTTCCGCCGCAACGATGTTTTTGGCAAGGTAACGTGCAGCGTAAGCGGCAGAACGGTCAACCTTGGTTGGATCTTTACCAGAGAAAGCACCGCCACCGTGTGGAGCTGCACCACCGTATGTATCAACAATGATCTTACGACCAGTCAGACCAGCATCGCCATCAGGACCGCCGATCACAAAGCGACCTGTCGGGTTTACGTAAATCTCGTCGTCAGATGGCAACCAGCCTTCTGGCAGAACTTCTTCAAAGTAAGGCAGAACCAGTTCACGAACGTCGCCCAGAGACAGGCTTTCGTCATGCTGTGTGGAAACAACCAAAGAAGTCGCACGAACAGGCTTGCCGTTTTCGTATGCCAGTGTCACCTGTGACTTGCTGTCCGGACCAAAACCCTGAACTTTGCCAGAGTGACGATCTTCAGCCATGCGGCGCAAAATCTGGTGAGAATACATGATCGGCGCAGGCATCAGTTCAGGTGTTTCGTTGGTTGCGTAACCAAACATGATACCCTGATCACCAGCACCTTCTTCTTTGTCAGTCCCTGTACCTTCATCAACGCCCTGCGCGATATCCGCAGACTGGGAATGAATTTGTGAAGTAATTTCACAATCTTTCCAGTGGAAGCCGCGTTGCTCATAGCCGATGTCCTTGATGGCTTCGCGTGCCAGTTCTTTGAATTTGTCGTGATCCAAATCGTCCGGACCGCGCACTTCACCCGCGAGTGCAACAAAGTTTGTTGTCACCATGGTTTCAACAGCAACGCGTGAATATGGGTCGCGTTCCAGGAATGCGTCGATGATTGTATCAGAAATACGGTCAGCAACCTTATCCGGGTGACCTTCTGATACGGATTCAGATGTAAAGAGATATTTGTCGAGTGCCATGTTCATAGCGCCTTTCGATCAAAGAGTTAAACCAATGGATCAAGGGCACTGTGAAACATTAAGCCCACTTAGCGTCATTTTTTGCTGTGGGTGCGCAAGCGATCCAAATCCCCCCACAAACCTAAGGGTTTCCCCCAAAAAGGTCGGCGGGATTTGTAACAGATGCTGGCTATCGGTCAAGCTTTTTCGTCAGCGATATCTTCAGCAGACAAAACCTTTGCCAGTTCAAACACGCGACGGCGTACAAGCGGGTTGGTAATTTTGTAATAATTGCGAACCAATTCAAGAGTTTCGCGACGTGTCATGTCATCAACTTCAAAAGCAGAGACATCTGTGCTGAGATGTTGGCTCACCCCTTCGTAACGATCCTTGCTGACTTCTTCAGGCATTTCTTCAAAAAAGTAAGCAATCGAAACATCCAGAACACGGCTTAGATCATATAGCCGACTGGCGCCAATTCTGTTGGCACCGCGTTCATATTTTTGAATCTGCTGGAAGGTGAGACCAACCGTATCCCCTAATTTACCCTGGCTCATACCCAACAATGTGCGGCGCTGACGTAAACGAGACCCCACATGAATATCAATTGGATTAGGTGTTCCTGGTTTCTTTTTTGGCAGGCCAACTGCTTTCGCTATCGCGACCATCCATATCCCCTTTTTATATTACCAGTTGAGAGAACTTTCATTCTCTAACATCAAAGGGACTATAGCAAACTAATAATCAGAACCACAAGTAAGGGAATATGCGTGGATTCTATTGAAACTGTCAGTAGAAGATCATCGTCTTACTCTAAGGGAAACCAGAACCTGACCCAGAATAAAAAACACAATCAGTAATACAGCCCAAGCGGCTGTTCTCAGCTGTGCCCCATAGGGAACGTTCGACAGGGCGAGGGGGAGCTGAACATCAATAACCCCCTCAATTCCATAGGGAATTGAAGATTGCATACGGCCATATGCATCCGTGATTGTCGTGATCCCGGTATTGGCGACACGAACAAGGGGGATTCCCTCTTCAATGCTTCGCATCTGCGCACTTATTAAGTGTTGATAAGGCCCGGGACTATCCCCATACCACCCATCATTGGTCAAGTTCAACAACCATTGCGGTCTATTTTTTTTATCAATTACCTGGTTTGGGAAAATAATTTCGTAACAAATTAGCGGACTAAAGGCAGGTAAGGACCCGATTTGAAGGGTTTGAAGCCCCTCTCCGGCGGAAAAATCAACCATACCAGCTGTCAATTTGGGAATCGGGTTCCATTTTCGTAACGGTAGATACTCCCCAAAAGGGACCAAATGGGCTTTGTCATAACTGGCAACAATCGCTGCATTTTGATCCACAGCAATCATCGAATTCCACACTTGAAAGGGTTTCTCACCCCGCGGAGTCATACGCGGTGTTCCGGTTAGAATTGTTCCATCTTTTGGAACAATACTTGATATGGCACGCAAAACATTTGGATCACGATTGGCCGCAAAGGTCACAGCGGTTTCCGGCCAGATGATATGTGTCGGGCGTCCAAGTGCCGACTCTTTGTTAATCGCAAGACTGAGTTCGAGATGGGTGTTGAAGTTTTTGATCTTCAGATTTTTATCCCATTTTGTCTTTTGGGAAATATTGGGCTGCACCAATCTGAGAACAATCCCGTCATGATATTCAACCACCACATCTTTCAGACGCAGGTAACCCGTTGTCCACATCAGGCCTGGTAATAAAAAGACAGCAACCAGTGCAAATCCTTTTTGCGCCTTGCATGTATAATAAAGTGCTGCCCCCAGGCTTGCCGCCAAGACAGTAAGAAAGCTTACCCCATAGGCCCCCACATAACTGGCGGTCTGCAAGACCTCATCATTAAAGCCCCAGATGGTGCCGATCAGGTTCCAGGGGAATCCGGTGAAAATCCAGCCGCGCACCCATTCGATCACTGTCCAGGCAACGGCAAACAGGACAATACGCCCCAACACCACATCATTCTTTGGCCGCAAGGACCAGAAAAGATGACTTAATAAAGTAACAAATCCGATAAATACGCCGATTGAAACCGCAAGGGCCGGAACAGCGAGCGGGATCAGCCAGCCATGTTTATCCGGATGGACCAAAAATGCATTGGTCAGCCAGTAAAGGCCGCCGCCAAAAAAGCCGATGCCGAACATCCATCCCGTGACAAAAGCCTGTTTCCTTGTTTCCACACGATCCAGAAACAGAAAAAGACCGGACAGTCCAACAAAAGCCAGTGGGAAGATATAAATCGGTGGCAGGGCAAGAACAGTCGCCAGCCCCAACGCGATCAGGACCAGTTTGCGTTTGTAGCCGCCAAGTTCAAGAACGTTTTGCAAAATAGTCTTCCGCCAAATCTAATCCATCCGGTGTCCCCACATGCAACCAGTCCCCATCATGGGCAATGGCTTTGATGCGTCCCTGTTCAATGGCATCTTCATAGAGCTGGCGCAAGGACCATTTTGTTTCTGTTTTATTTTCAAAAACTTTGCGCGAAAGTATCTGCACGCCAGTAAAGACAAAAGGCGCCGTATCCATTTCCCCACGAAAGGCCGGAATACCATCCGGGCTGAGGGTAAAGTCCCCGCGCCCGTCATAACCCAGGGCTTTGCTTGTGGGATGTAACAATAACAGGACATCCAGGTCTTCACGATCCCACTTGCGCGTCATACGTTCCAGCGCAGGGATCGGTCCGTTCAACAAGACCGCATCCCCATTCATAATATAAAAAGCATCTCCTTTTAAAAGAGGCAGTGCCTTTTGCACCCCGCCACCTGTTTCAAGGGGTTCATCTTCTTCTGAAAATTCGATCTGGATATCATCGCGTTTTTTGAAATGTCCCGTGATTTGATTGGCAAGATAGCTGACATTCATCACACAAGTATCCAGCCCCACTTCCACAAAGCGATCCACACAGCGATCCGCCATGGTGCGCCCGGCTACTTTAATAAGCGGCTTAGGTGTTGAAAGAGTCAGCGGACGCATGCGTGTCCCGAGCCCGGCAGCAAGCACCATACCGGATGTTATTTTTGCAGACATGCAGGAATACCTCGCGCGTCTTTTGGGATATGAGTGTCAAACCAGGTTTTGACATCTTTAAGGATAGGATGCTTTAGCGAGCGTTCCAGTAAGCGCCAGACCCGAGGGATATGTTCCAGATAAACAGGTTTGTCATCGCGCATGCATAGGCGCGCGAAAATGCCAATGACCTTGGCATGACGCTGTGCGCCCAAGATGGCAAAAAGAGCTTCAAATTCGTCTATTTCAAGGTCTTCGAACGAACTTGTGTAGCGCATTTTCATTTCTTCGATAAGGCGTATATTGATATCGCGTCTGGCGTCTTCAAGCAGACTAACAACGTCATAAATACCGGAGCCAAGAACAGCGTCCTGGAAATCCAGAAGCCCACAAGCCTGATACCCCGTTCGATCTTCCAGGAGCAATAGATTATCTACATGATAATCACGCAGAACCACCTTTTTAGGTCGGCTCTGCACATAACGGAATGGTTTTTGCCATGCCTTCAAATAACTCTTTCGCATGTCTTTCGTAAGGGCATGATCCCCAAATTGAGCCTTCATCCACCAATCCAATAGTAACAAGGCCTCATTTTCAAGGAGTTCTTCGTCATATTCAGGAAGATCATCGGGCAGACCTTTGACATCTTCATGCAAGTCAACCAACACATCAATGGCGAGCTTATAAAGATCACGTTCGTCATAACCTTTTCGCAGCATGCGAGTATAGGTATTGTCGCCCAGATCTTCCAGCAGGATAAACCCGTTATCCACGTCATAGCCATAAATCTTTGGGGCGCTGTACCCGTTGTTCGTCAGAAATTTCGCAATCTTGATAAAAGGCTTCACTTTTTCAGGGGGCGGCGCATCCATTAAAACGACAGTCTTCCCGCCCCTTTCCAGACGGTAATATTTACGAAAAGACGCATCACCCGCCAAAAGCGGACAATCCACACCATCCCAGCCTTGCTCTTTTAAAAAATGTTCCCGCTGGAGTTTACGATCCGTCAAAGCTGGTCTCCTTCAAACGCGCAAGCCACGCGCCTTGTGATGAAAATGTGATGGTGCGGCTGGTTTCCGTCTCACCCGGTGCAATTTCGATATTCAGACAATCCCAGGGCAGATAGTTGCCAAGTTTGGATGGCCATTCAATCAGTGAAATGCCGTCGGCAAAAGCTTCTTCGATACCCAGTTCGAGACTGTCATCAGGGCTTTCCAGACGGTACATATCAAAATGATAAATCTCGCCAACCTCGGCCTCATAGATTTGCACGAGGGTGAAGGTCGGGCTGGGGACTTCTTCATCCGGTGTAGTCAGCGCACGGATAAAGGCGCGGGAGAAAACGGATTTCCCCACCCCCAGATCACCGTGAAACGCGATCACATCGCCTGGTGCAGTCATTTTTGCAAGTTCTTGTGCAACAGCTTCAGTCTGTGCCTGACTATCAATACGAATATCCATGTGCCTCTACGTCATTCCCAACTTGATTGGGAATCCAGCCCTTAACCTTCTGGCTCCCCGCTTTCGCGAGGATGACGATTTTAAGCTAGACTTCAACAAGATTTTCAACGATTTTAAGCCAAATTGATTTACCGAATTCTTAAAGAAGGCAAAAGAAATGACAGATTCTCACACAACTGATGTTGCCATCATCGGCGCAGGCCCAACCGGACTGTTTGCAGTCTTTGAATGTGGCATGCTGAAAATGAACTGTCATGTCATCGACGCCCTTGAAATGATCGGCGGACAATGTACGGCCATGTATCCAGAAAAACCGATTTATGACATTCCGGCGCATCCATCTATTTCCGGCGGTGACCTGATCAACAAACTGGAAGAACAGGCAGCGCCTTTCAATCCGACTTACCATCTGAACCAGCAAGTCACCAAGATGGAAAAGCAGGAAGATGGCAGTTTCGATCTTGAAACCAGCAAAGGCACCAAGATCAACGCCAAAGCTGTGATCATTGCTGCGGGTGTGGGCGCCTTTGGCCCAAACCGTCCCCCGCTGGAGGGCCTCACTGATTATGAAGGCAAATCTGTCTTTTATATGGTGCGCAAGCGTGAAGACTTCCGCGACAAGCGTGTTGTCATTGCAGGTGGCGGCGACAGTGCGGTTGACTGGGCATTGTCCCTGGCCGAAGTTGCTAAATCCGTCCAGGTGGTTCACCGCCGCCCGAAATTCCGTGCAGCGCCCGAAAGTGTGTCGCAAATGCAGCAGCTGGATAAAGACGGCAAGATTGAACTGGTTGTGCCTTATCAGCTGGAAGGCCTCAAAGGCGAAGGTGATCAATTAAGCGCCGTTGTGGTGAAAGACTTTGACGGCAATACCCGCGATCTGGAAGCTGACGTGCTGCTGCCATTTTATGGTCTGTCACAAAACCTGGGACCTATCGCAGAATGGGGTCTGGAGCTGGAAAAGAAACATCTGACCGTGCACCCCACATCCATGGCAACATCTGAGCCTGGCGTTTACGGCATCGGTGACATTATTACTTACGAAAACAAGCTGAAATTGATCCTGTGCGGATTCTCTGAAGCCGCGATGGCCGCGCGTTCAGCCCATGCATATGCCCATCCGGATGAAGAACTGCACTTTGAATATTCCACATCCATGGGTGTGCCGTCTGAATAAAAATGAAGAAGCCCTGGGGGCTATCCTCAGGGCTTCAACAGACAACCAAGTCTCTAAATCTGTAGAAAAACAAGAGTGTTGATCTATAGCTCAAGGAGAGCATGTCTTTCTTCAAAAACGATATTGGTCGTATAAGAATTGGCAATTGGTACCAAAATTCATACCATAGTACTAATTATCTGTCTAGTCCCGTTTGCCTCCTCAAGAAAAAATTCGACAAACTGTTTGACAAGTTGGGGCACAATGCCCTTTTATAAACCTAGAGATTTTAATCGAAGGCTTAGACTCTATGACCATTTTGGAAATCAGCACTGTGACTTTGCTTGCCGCTTCTTTAAGCGCAGCTGTTGCCTTGCGTGTTTATGGTCAAGAACGCCTCTCTCTCCTCCTAGCACGACTTACTCGCCCCTGAGCGAGCTTTGCTTCTATGCCTTTTGAATAAAAAGTGACCTGAAGCGAGCGTTCAGGGGACAAGGCCTGTTGCAATATCGGGTCGATTTCATTACTTAATATTCAAATATTATTTCTAGGACGAGAATAATGACAACCGATTCTAACCGCGTAATCATCTTTGACACCACCTTGCGTGATGGGGAACAGTCCCCCGGCGCTTCCATGAACCTGGAAGAAAAGCTGCGCATCGCCGAAACGCTGGAAGATATGGGCGTTGATGTGATCGAAGCGGGTTTCCCAATTGCCTCTGAAGGTGATTTTGAATCTGTTACTGAAATCGCCAAACGCGCCAAGACGTCTTCCATCTGTGGATTGTCCCGCGCATCGCAAGGCGACATTCAACGCTGTTTTGATGCCATCAAACATGCGCCGATCCACCGGATCCACACCTTTATTTCCACATCACCTTTGCACATGAAATATAAATTGCAAATGGAACCGGATGCGGTTTTGGCCAAGGTAAAAGAGTCTGTGACTTTTGCCCGTTCCTTGGTGGAAGATGTGGAATGGTCTGCCGAAGACGGCACGCGCACCGAAGCAGACTTCCTGTGTCGCTGCGTCGAAGCCGCCATTGATGCAGGGGCGCGCACCATCAACATTCCAGACACTGTGGGTTACACCGTGCCGGAAGAATATTTCAAGATGATTGAAATGTTGATGAACCGCGTACCGAACATCGATAAAGCACGTATCTCCACACACTGTCACAACGACTTGGGCTTGGCGGTTGCCAACTCTTTGGCCGCTGTGTCAGCGGGCGCACGTCAGGTGGAATGTACCATCAATGGTCTGGGTGAACGCGCAGGTAACGCTGCCTTGGAAGAAATCGTCATGGCTTTGCGCACCCGTCAGGATGCCATGCCTTATACGACCAACATTAAATCCGAGCGTATCACACGCGCATCGCGCATGGTATCAGCCATTACGGGCTTTAGCATTCAGCCCAATAAAGCGATTGTCGGTAAAAACGCTTTTGCCCACGAATCCGGTATTCACCAGGATGGCATGTTGAAACATGCAGGCACGTACGAGATCATGACCCCTGAAAGTGTCGGTCTGAACGATGCCAACAAAATCGTTTTGGGCAAACACTCTGGTCGTCACGCGTTTAAAGACAAATTGTCTGCTTTGGGCTATGAACTGGGCGACAATGCCTTGAACGATGCGTTTAAACGTTTCAAGGATTTGGCCGACCAGAAGAAAGAAGTCTTTGATGAAGACATCATGGCTTTGGTTGATGACGAAGTCATGCGCGTCAATGAACGTGTGAAATTGAAACACTTCCAGGTCACTTGTGGCACTCATGTGAAAGAACAGATCGCAGCGCTGTCTATCGAGGTAGACGGTGAAGAACGCAAAACAATTTCCGCAGGTGACGGCCCGGTCGATGCGGCCTTTAAAGCCATCAAGGAAATCGTGCCATTACCGGATGCGCATCTGGAACTGTATCAAGTATCTGCGGTCACGCAAGGCACAGATGCCCAGGCCGAAGTCACCGTGCGTCTGGAAGAAGGCGGCAAGACGGTCAATGGCCGAGGTGCAGATACCGACACCATGGTGGCCTCTGTCACTGCCTATCTGAACGCAGTAAACAAACTGTTCGTCAAACGTGAAAAGGGCAAGCCCGAAGACGTTGGCGGGATTTAAGTTTCGCGGGATAACAAAAAACAAAGGCCTTCGATATTACGTCGAAGGCCTTTTTTATTTTTCACGTCATCCTCGCTACAGGCATGAACGTTTTCTACTTCACCACCAGTTTCACGGTCTCACCAGATTGCAGACCGTCTTTCAGTGTTTCTTTATTCAAGACCTTAAACCAGTCGGTTTTCAGCTTATCCACATGCATACGATTGGCGAGGCTGGAGATTGTATCGCCACGCCCCACACGATGAAGGGCGATATGGCGGCCCTTTATCCGTTTAGCCTCGCGATACGATAGCTTTCTAAAGGAATAGCCATAGCGCCGGATATCTTCATCCATCGCATCTGTCAGTTCCGGCGGGGTGGTGATGATGGAACGCAAGATGGTTTTTTGTTCGTCATCTTTGATCGCAAGAAGACGCAAGGTGCGTTTTTGGTTTTTCACCTTCATCACTGTCCAGCCCGTGGCCGCTTCCATGCCGGAAATCTGGATAATCTGATTTTCCTGAAGATTAAACTTCTTCCCCCAAACCCCTTGAAGATATTCATCCATGCGCATATCCCCATATTTGTTCGGTACCGTATTAAACTGAATATCACTGCCATTGGGGTGGGAACCCAGAACATAGCGTGGATGGTTGGTGATTTTAAATTCTTCGGGGAACGTAAAAGACAGCCTCATGTCCGGGTGAATAAAAGTCTGTCCGTCAATCACGCCTTGATGAATGCTCGTTCCATAATCAAGGCCGTCAATTTGCGCCAGATAAACGCGGCGGTTTTTAAAGTTCAAATTAGATGGATAGGCTTGTGCGATCTCTTCTGACTTGATAATCCGGGACTGGGTGTCAGGATGCGACGCAAAGATACTATAATGCTGCTGTTGACCTTTCTGTCCTCGCATCAACGCAGACACTTCCGTATGTTCAGCCAATTTCTTAAAGAAAGAGGCAGACGCATTCGGATCATAGCCCAGCTTGGTCATATATCGCATGCCCAGCATATCGGCTTCCATTTCGTGGCTGCGCGAATACCCCGCCACATAGGCCTGGCCTGCGAAATTCGCCAGATCTCCGGCAGGCCCGCCAACAACGATTCCCAAAATAGTCGCACCAACACCCGTCAGCACCGACTGGCTATAGCGTTGCGCACTGTGGCGCGCGGTGACGTGGCCGATTTCATGGCCGAGAACTGCAGCCAGTTCTGCTTCATTTTCTGCCAGACCAATGAGCCCGCGCGAGATATAGATATAACCGCCAGGTAGCGCAAATGCGTTGATGATGGGATCATCAAGAACGGTGAAAGTCCATTTCAGATCCGGCAGTTCTGACACCTTTGCCAGACGTTGACCCAGATCATCTACATATTGCGACATAGCCGCATGATCATAAGCCCCACCAAATTGGGCAAGGATTTTAGGATGTTCTTCTTTACCCACCTGCAATTCTTGTTCTTCAGACATCAGTCCAGTAAAGCTGTTTTTTCCGGTCGCTGGGTTAACGGAACAGCCGGATACAGAAAGCGCAATAAAAACAAACGCGAAAATCGGTGCAATGAATCTCATAAAAAGAGGGCCTCGCTATTGATCTGGAATTACAGCATAAAAAAAATATCAGTAAGATCAAAGCCTGATTTCATGCTATTTTACTTGTGGGGATAAAGAAAACAGGCTAAACCCCGCATCACTTCATAACCGAGAAGATAAAGACAATGATCCGTTACCAACTCCTGTGCGAACATAATCACGAATTCGAAGCCTGGTTTCGTGACAGCTCAGCCTTTGATGAACAGGCTGAACGCGGGGAAGTACAATGCCCTTTCTGCGGTAACGACAATGTAAGAAAAGCCGTCATGGCCCCGGCTGTGGCTTCGCGCAAGGAAGCCCTGATTTCTGACAATCAGCAAGTCGCGATTGAGGCAGCAGAAAAAGCAGCCGATGACATGCGCGACGGGGCTGACCCACAGGAAGTCGCCCAGGTCTTTATGGAAGTGGTCAATAAGCTGCAAAAGCATGTGGAAGACACATGTGATTACGTCGGTGACGATTTTGCCGACGAAGCGCGCGCCATCCATTATGGCGATGCAGAAGAACGCGGCATCTATGGGGAAGCGACGCCTGAAGAGACCGAAGAACTGCGCGATGAAGGCATCGAAGTTGCGGCTTTGCCAAAGCTTGCAAGTAAAGATCAAGCAAACTAACCACCTGTATTATATAAATTATTTCCCACCCCAGACTTAAGTCGAATGGCATATGCCCGGAAAATCAGTCATTGGATATATCGTTATGTCAAAAAAAACATAGCGGCATATCCGAAAGCAAGCCCTTGTATGTTATTGAGAATCACTTGCACTGCACTTAAGTCTTATTCTCAACAAATCTTGCATCCGGTATGTCTTACAGATTGTTAATTAATAGGCGTTCGGGTGATCCGGACATGTCTGGGAAAGGATAAAAGATGCTTTTAAAAAGCTTGAATGAACTGGCAGGTGATGTCGCTATTCGCACAAAATATGACAATTTCATCGGCGGGGAATGGGTTGCCCCGACAGCGGGAGAGTATTTTGAAAACATCTCCCCTACAACTGGCGCAAAAATTTGTGACGTTGCACGTTCCAAAGCTGCTGACGTTGAATTGGCACTGGATGCAGCACACCAAGCCAAAGACGGCTGGGCGAAAACATCCCCTGCAGAACGAGCACAGGTTTTGAACAAAATTGCTGACCTTATGGAAGAACGCCTGGACCTGCTGGCCATGGCAGAAACCATCGACAACGGGAAGCCAATTCGAGAAACCACTGCTGCTGACCTGCCACTGGCTGTTGACCACTTCCGCTATTTCGCTGGCTGCATTCGCTCGCAAGAAGGTTCCATCGCAGAAATCGATACCGATACATATGCGTATCACTTCCATGAACCACTGGGCGTTGTAGGTCAGATTATCCCCTGGAACTTCCCTCTGTTGATGGCCGCATGGAAAGTGGCCCCTGCATTGGCCGCTGGTAACTGCGTCGTTTTGAAACCCGCTGAACAGACACCAATGGCGATCATGGTTCTGATGGACCTGATCAAGGACGTTCTGCCCAAAGGTGTGCTGAATGTAATCAACGGTTTTGGGATTGAAGCAGGAAAGCCACTGGCAACGAGCAAGCGTATCGCCAAAGTTGCCTTTACAGGAGAGACAGGCACAGGCCGTCAGATCATGCAATATGCATCTGAAAACATCATTCCGGTGACATTGGAACTTGGCGGTAAGTCACCAAACATCTTCTTTGAAGACGTAATGGCTGAAGATGACGCCTTCTTCGATAAAGCTCTTGAAGGCTTCGCCATGTTTGCCCTGAACCAGGGTGAAGTTTGCACATGCCCAAGCCGTGTACTGATCCAGGAAAGCATCTATGAGAAATTCATCGAACGCGCTATTGATCGCGTAAAGCAGATCAAACAGGGTGACCCGCTCTCCAGCGATACCATGATCGGTGCGCAAGCCTCAAAAGAACAACTGGATAAAATCCTGTCTTACATCGAAATTGGCAAAAATGAAGGTGCTGAAGTCTTGTGCGGTGGTCATCAGGCCAAACTTGACGGCGATCTCGCGGATGGGTTCTATGTGGAACCAACCATCCTGAAAGGCCATAACAAAATGCGCATCTTTCAGGAAGAAATCTTCGGCCCGGTTGTCAGCGTTACAACCTTTAAAGACGAAGCTGAAGCGCTGGAAATCGCCAATGATACAGCCTTTGGTCTGGGTGCTGGCGTTTGGTCACGTGACGGCAACCGCGCTTTCCGCATGGGCCGTGGTATTCAGGCTGGTCGTGTTTGGACCAATTGCTACCACCTTTATCCAGCACATGCTGCCTTCGGTGGATACAAACAATCCGGTATCGGTCGTGAAACACACAAAATGATGTTGGATCACTATCAGCAGACCAAAAACATGCTGGTCAGCTACAACCCGAATGCGCTTGGTTTCTTTTAATAGATTGAATTAAGCGTCCCAAGTCGAAAGAGGGTTTTGTTAGCGCTTCCCCCTCTTTCGGCACCCAATTTTTCAAGAGGTCACATGCAAACATTAAAGGCAACGGCCAAAGCCAGGGAAATGGTCAACAAAATCAAGGATGATCACGGATCAGTTCTGTTTCTGATTTCGGGCGGCTGCTGTGATGGCAGTGCGCCTTTATGTTTTAGCGAGGAGGATTTTTCTATCGGGGAAAACGATATCCTCTTAGGCATGATCGATGACGTTCCAGTCTATATTTCAAACCTTCTCAGTGACCATTATCGCGATGAAGACAGTTTCACCCTTGATATCGCACCTGGTCGCGGCGGAGGCTTCTCACTGGAAGCCCCCTATGGTATCCGTTTCATCAATCGCGCCCATTACTGAGACAGCAACATGGTCCCGTTCTTCAACGCATCGACCATATTGGCGATCATCTTCATTTCACGGCCTTCACGCGTGTAGTACGTATGGGTTTCATCATCCGCCATGGCCCAGAACGCCCAGCAGCCATAAGGGTTGATGTCAGCTTCTTGCGTACCGATGTTATGAGCTTGCGGGTAAAGCATCACAATGTCGTTCGATTCTGCCAGATCATTATAAACGTTCTTATAGAAGGTATCGCCAAAGGTGATTTCCTGCCCGGCATAGCTGGACCCGATTTTGCCCTTGAACTTCCATTCCGGGAACTGCTGACAGCCATGTAACGCCACATGAAGTTTACAGTCTTTCGTGCCGGATTTACAAGCTTCAGGCACATAGGCATAGCCTGTCGTGCCAATCCCGTGATCGTTCAGATCTTTATCGGTTGAAAGGTCAGCAACATAATCTTTCTGTTTGAAGGAATAGAGGTTTGCGTCCTTGAATGTCTTGCTGGAACTCATGCTGCCATAAAGGTGAGACAGGATGTCTTTACCCAAGTCATAACCGGGCAAGAAGCCATAGTTGCAATGATAAATCCATGGATCATTCCCGCGCAGGAACTGGTTGGGGAACCAGGAATATTGCTGGGAATTACTGGGTGAACAAGGGGTGGCCACATCCCCAATATTTTCAAATTTGTCAAACATGCTTTTAGTCGTTGGCATGCCATGGGCAACCGGATAGAAAGGGCCATAAGATGGAATATTCGCCCAAGCCTGAATGTCAGTAGCAGACATATACTGGTCATAGAAAATCCGCGACGCATTACCCAAAAGCGGGTTGATCACCTGATCGCTTTGGGAATTGAAGATAAAGACCTTGTCATCTTTCAGGTTCGTCAGCGGCGCGATTTTACCTTCAGCTGCCAGAGAATTGGCTTTGTCGATATATGTGGTGGCTGTCAGATCCGCACCGATCCCCATCATACATTGTTGTTTAATGGTGGCGATATCTTCAGGCTTCATATTTTGTGCACAGAAGAAAGGGCCACCCGCCACCGAACCCATGCCTGAGAAAACATCAGAATAGGCCACGTGCAGTTGCTGCGCCATAAAGGCACCGCTTGAAACACCGGAAACTGTAACTTTACTTGAGTCAATTTTCGGCGCTGGGCCATCCGCCCAGGCCGGGGCCATCAACAAAAAGGCTGAGGCAAACAGAGATAGAAAACGCATAGAGCACCACATATTTTAAATGAATAGGTGATGATTAATGCATGTTTTAAATGTGAAGGGCAAGCGTTAGTCTTCACCCAGTACGGACATGATCGGCTTGGCCTGTTCCAGATCACGCATACGTTCCAGGCCTTGCTTCATCTCTGACATGATAAATTCAGAACGACGCACAGGCCCGCCCAGATCAGGGTCCGGGAACAGACGTTTCCAGTGGATCATTTTCACTGTCAGACCACACAAAACCCCACCGATAACGGTGTGATAACTTTCGATCATATTCTTCACAGCCTTGAAACGTTCCGCATCCAGATTGCTCCACATGGATTTGGACGCTTTGTTAAAATCTTCAAAACGACCGGAAATAGAAGCACACGTACCGTTAACCGTATTTTCAACGATCTTACAAGTTTTCATCAAAGCCGGATCATTACGCAGCTGCCAGTTTGATCGGATGCCTTCCATGGAATCGAGAAATTCGTTCACAATCGGCATGATCTGATCAAGGCTGTTTCGGTAATAAGAAAGCGACAGGAAGATATCACCGTAATCTTCCAGGAATTTTGGAATTTCCATCAGATCAATCTGCAGCTTGTCCGCCATCTGCTGCAGCTTATCGCGTGCTTTTCGAACGTCCGGGTCCTTAAACAGGCCAACCACGTCCTGGAAAGACTGGATAGATGTATCTTCGGACCCATAAATCTGCATGATCAGCGGCATGGTAAAGCTGCGCATGTAACCTGCTAGTTCCGCCTGTTTGTCATCCGAAAGTTTCAAAGCCACGTCGTCATTGACCGGAATACCATGTTCGCGCAGCGTAATGCGCAGCGAGTAAATGTCATAGCTGGACAGCACAGACAGTTTACGCATGATAATCAGATCAGGGTGCGTCTTATCTTCCGGCCAATCAAATTCAGCAGGCAAATCTTCCACGTCCAGCTGACCGGAACCGGTTTCTTTATCGGCAAAAACTTCAATGGCGCTTTGAAGTTTAACGTTCTTCACCATGCGGGCGCGGGCCAGACCTCTGGTCTCCAAAGGCAGAATGGACAGCGGCACCGCGTACAGTGAATCCATATCTTCCTGGACTCGTTTACGATCTTCGGCTTCGTAATCTCTTTCTACTTCCGGTAAACGGACACCTTTTTTTGCCACGGAATTCGTCCCTCAGTCTTTTTAAAATTGCTAGTTTGTTTTACTCTAACCGGATATTTGAATATAAACTAGAAAAATTCCCCAAATTATTAACTAAAAAGCATAATGCGTATCAATGCCCAGATATAAACTCACCATCGAATTTGACGGCACCGGGCTCGTCGGCTGGCAACGCCAGGATAACGGTCCCAGTGTGCAGCAAACCATCGAAGACGCCATTGGCCAATTTGCCGGCCACGAAGTCCGTCTCCACACCGCCGGACGCACAGATGCGGGTGTGCATGCACTTGGCATGGTCGCCCATTTCGATATGGAGAAAGCCTTAACAGCAGATAAGGTTCAACAAGCCATCAATCATTTTGTGCGTCCTACGCGGGTTTCCATCCTGAAAACCGAAATTATGGATGAAGAATTCCATGCGCGTTTCAGCTGTCTGGAACGATCCTATCTTTATCGCATCCTTTGTCGCCCCGGGCGCCCGGCACTGGATCATGGTCGTGTTTGGTGGTTTATGCGTGATATGGATGCTGATGCCATGAACCGCGCCGCACAATATCTGGTCGGTAAGCATGATTTCACGACTTTCCGCGCGACCCACTGTCAGGCCAATTCCCCCATCCGCACACTGGATGAACTCACGGTCGAACGGGTCGGGGCGGAAATCCATGTGCGTTGTCGCGCCCGGTCATTTTTGCATCATCAGGTACGCAATATCGTCGGCACCCTAACCATGGTTGGTCGTGGTAAATGGCAGGAAATAGACGTCAAACACGCCCTTGAAGCCAAAAACCGCGCCAAGGGCGGAGAGACCGCGCCTGCCTGCGGCCTTTATTTTGTTGAGGCGAAATATTGAGCCATTTTATCGAACTGGACGGACAAAACATCCCGATTGATTTGAAATGGCATGCGCGCGCCAAGCGCCTGATCCTGAAACTGGACCCAAAAGGCAACGGGGTCATCGTCACCCTGCCAAACGGTGTACCAGCGCGAGACGGGATTGATATGGCAAAAAAGCATAAAGTCTGGATTGCCAATCAGCTTTTCAAACACCCCACACCCGTCCCATTCAAAGATGGCGCGACCCTAACGTTTAAGGGAGAGCCACATCTTTTGAAACATGTACCAGAGGCTCGCGGCACCGTCTGGTGCGAGACTAACGTGATCTATGTGGCAGGCCAGGCTGATTTCTTTGAACGTAGATTAACCGACTGGCTCAAAAAGCAGGCAAAGCTTCAGATCACAAGTGAGGCTCATGAATTCGCCGACCAACTGGGCAAGACGGTGAAGCGAATTTCCGTGCGCGATACCGTGTCACGTTGGGGGTCCTGTTCCTCCAAGGGCTATCTCAATTTCAACTGGCGCCTGATCCTCGCCCCGCCTTTTGTTCTGACCTATGTGGTCGCGCATGAAGTGGCCCATTTACGGCATATGGATCACAGTCCTGCCTTCTGGGCAACGGTTGATAGCTTGGGTGTGGACGTAAAAGCCGGGCGTCACTGGCTGAAGAAAAATGGCACCTTTTTGCAAAGAAATGGTCGCTAAATTAGAACGGCTATGATATATGACCGACAAATTTAGTGCGATATTAAGGATTTCCCATGACTGAGTTTACTGTTGCGTCCCCTTGCATCAACGTCTGCCGTTTGGGCCCGGACGGGCTTTGCAAAGGCTGTTTCCGCACCCGTGAAGAAATCGTCGGCTGGCGCGCTGCCAATGACGACGAACGCCGCGAGATCATAGCGGCAGCAGAAGAGCGCAGCCAAAAGGAAGCCAGCTAAAAATCAAAGGGGATGCCGCGTCATCCCTTTTATTTTACCTTCAAATTGAGAATGATTATCATTTTTATTGACAGACCTCAAAATCCCCTATACCTTCCTCCGCGAATAATTCTTAATATCAGGTATGGAACAATGAAAAAACTTATCGCACTCGCTCTGTCAGGCTTTATCGCTATTCAGGCTGCACCGTCTTTTGCTGGGGAAGGCAAAGCGGACCATTACGAAGGGGCTGAAATCGCCTCGACCCAACAGGCTGTAAAAGTCGTTCATTCTGGCTATAACGAAATCGCTTCTATAGTGAACGGTGGCCTGAATGCAGACAATATGGAACGTATCCACGAAATCACTTATGAAGTGGAAGATGCCATTGCTTATCTCAATAAAGCGCCGAAACTGGACATGACCGATTTCTCCACCAACCTTGAAGGTGTGCACTTAAGCTCTGAAAGCAACCAGCCAGGTCTGCTGAAAAGCTACTTTAAAGTTCTTCAAAAAGAAGCTGCAAAGCTTTTTAAAGCCTACCCAATGGGCTGATCATACCAATAACTATTTACGCATTTTAGCAGGCGTGCTATAAGGCGGGGTATAGATGAAGGAAAGCTGGCTTTTGGGCCGGCTTTCTGTTTTTGTTGAGGCTTGGTTGCCCAACACAGATTACAAAGAGATAACCCTGCAAAAACAAGGCACAAGGCATTTTGGCCCGGCTTTGTCTTTGCCATGTCCCATGTGAAAGACCTGGCCCATGACTGCGCATCCCCCCCTCCCCACCGTCACACGCCCTGAACGTTCTGAGCTTTTGATGCCTGCTGGCTCGCTCACGAAATTGAAAACTGCGATTCTTTATGGCGCGGATGCGGTCTATGCCGGGACACCTGACCTTTCTCTGCGCACCCAGTCTTCCTTCACGCTGGAAGAACTGGTGGAAGGCGTTGAATATTGTCACGCTCACGGCAAGCGCATTTATCTGACGCTGAACCTGTTTACGCATAACAGCGACATTGAAAAGCTGCCTCTGTTTATTGAAACCATCCGTAAAGTGAAACCGGACGGGGTGATCATTGCAGACCCAGGCGTCTTCCAGTTTGTGCGCCAACATGCGCCTGATTTAGAAGCGCACGTTTCCACACAGGCGAACGTCTGTTCCTGGCTGACCGTTGATTTCTGGCGCAATCAAGGCGCTTCCCTCGTCGTTCTGGCACGTGAAACAAGCTTTGAAGAACTCGCAGAAATCCGTGAAAAGCAACCGAACATCAAGCTGGAAGCTTTCGTTCAAGGCTCCATGTGTATGACCTATTCCGGTCGCTGCCTGCTGTCCAACTTCATGTCTGAACGTGGCGCGAACCAGGGTAACTGTGCGCATTCCTGTCGCTGGAAATACAAGTTGCATCTGAAGCTGAAAGACGGCACCGACAAGGCCATTGAGATCACGGACCAAAACGCCGACCTGTTTGAATTCATGATGGAAGAACAGTTCCGCCCCGGCGAGCTCTTCCCGATCGAAGAAGATAACTTCGGCTCTTACATCCTGAACTCCAAAGACCTGTGTCTGATGCCTGTGCTGCCGGAGTATCTAAAACTCGGTGTGGACAGTCTGAAAGTTGAAGGGCGCAACAAGTCTGAATATTACGCCGCCATCACAGCGCGGGCTTATCGTCTGGCGATTGATGACTGGTATGACGATCCTGACAACTGGGACCCGGACCCATACCTGCGTGAACTTTACACTTTGCAAAACCGTGGCTTCACCATGGGCTTCCATGAAGGTCGTCTGACAGGCGTGGCCCATAACTATGACCGCACAAAACCTGTCGGTGGTTGGCAGTATGGCGGCATCGTCACGGACTGGGATGGTGATGACATGATCCTTGAGATCAGAAACTTCCTGCTGCCCGGCGATGTGATGGAATTCCTGCCACCAAAAGAGATCGAACCGATCCGTCTGCGTCTCTATGAATTCATCGATGCCAAGACAGGTGAATCAACACAGAAAGTGAACCCGGGTCAGGGCAAAGCCATCCGTATTCCGGCTTCTGCTTTTGATAAAGAAAATCCGGCTTCCATCAAGGCACGTATCCCGGCCCTGACCGTTGCACGTCGTGAAACACCGATGAGTGAGGAAGAACGCGTTTCCCGTCTAGCGGAAATCCGCGCGCAAGAACTGGAACGCGGCCTGATTTCCGAAGAAGAATACCGCGCCATCATGGATGACCCGGAACTGCTGGGTAAACGGATTTCCATGAAAGCCAACACAGGCCACCGTTCCCCCAAACAGGGGCTGGAAAGCTGCTGTGGTAAAGGCTGTAACGGTTGTCTGATGTTCTGGCAGGACGACAAATACGCCAAGGCGCGTGAAAAAATGAAGCAGAAGAAAATCGGCGAAATGCTGGAAAGCAAAGAGATCGCTTAAGATAATGATTGGTCATCCCCGCAAAAGCGGGGACCCAGCCATTAGTAGACCTCGACTCACGAAAATCACGCGTCCCTTCCAACTGTCATCGCGCACATGTTGCGCGATAAGGGGAAAATTCAGGACTCTTGCCCCAACCCCTAACCCCGCAACTCGTGCGGGGTGACGACGGCTTTTTCCAAAAGCTTTACAGCACTTACTTTTTACTTCTGAAATAAAGGTATAATGCTGCACAATTAAGCCCCATCAATAAAATACCGAATGACGCAAGAAGATAACTGATATTGAAATTCTTATTCGTAAATTCAATACTCGGAATAAAATACCCCAATGTCATCAATATAATCGCCGCGATTACGGAAAAAATAACCTCCATAGCAACATATCCAAGCACTATCTTCACAATACCGAAAATAAAACCGCTGACCGGATTTCCTGTATAACTGCCTTTATTTTCTTCCATAGATTAATTTCGCTAAATTCCAACTCATCACAATAAAATTCCCCAAGCCCTTTCATACCTCTCTTAAATTGCAATAAGAGGGTATCATGACCGCACGTATTACAACAGTTACTTTCCAGGGCATTGACGTTGTTAAGGTCGAGGTTCAGGTCGCCATAAGCTCAGGCCTGCCTGCATTAAACATTGTGGGGCTTGCCGACAAGGCCGTTTCCGAAGCCAAGGAACGGGTGCGCGCGGCACTCACTGCGCTTGGGCTCTCCTTGCCGCCCAAGCGCATCACGGTCAATCTGTCGCCTGCTGATCTGGCCAAAGAAGGCTCCCACTTTGACCTGCCCATCGCCCTTGGATTGCTAGCCGCCATGGATGTGATTTCAGAAGAAGAGCTATTGCCTTTTATTGTCCTTGGTGAACTTGCTTTGGATGGTCGCATCTCTCCTGTCACAGGTGTTTTGCCAGCCGCCATTCATGCCCAGGTCGAAGGGCGCAATATTCTGTGCCCCAAACCACAAGGGGGCGAAGCGGTCTGGGCGGGCGATCTCGATGTGCTTGCCCCCCATGATCTTTTGGAATTGGTCAATCACTTCAAAGGTCGCCAAATCCTTAGTCGTCCACAGCCCACCAACGCCAAATCGACAAATCATAATGATCAAGTCGATCTGCGTGATATCCGCGGACAGGAAAGTGCCAAGCGCGCGTTAGAGATCGCCGCAGCTGGAAACCATAACCTGCTTTTATGCGGCCCACCGGGGGCCGGAAAATCCATGCTGGCACGCCGCCTGCCCGGTATCCTGCCACCCCTTGATGCCCACGAAGCCCTGGAAGTTTCCATGATCCATTCCATCGCAGGCACTCTACCCGATGGCGGATTGATGACCGAACGGCCGTTTCGGGACCCCCATCATTCTGCCTCCATGCCTGCGCTTGTCGGTGGCGGTCATCGTGTAAGGCCAGGCGAAGTTTCGCTTGCCCATCTCGGTGTGTTGTTTCTGGATGAACTGCCGGAATATAGTCGCCCTGCCCTGGAAGCCTTGCGCCAGCCACTGGAATCCGGTCGCGCTGAAATCGCACGCGCCAATGCCCATGTATCCTACCCCGCGCGCGTGCAACTGATCGCAGCAATGAACCCATGTCGCTGCGGCCACCTGGATGACCCGGCCCTTGCCTGTTCACGTGCACCCAAATGCGCAGAAAACTACCGCGATAAAATATCCGGCCCCTTGCTGGATCGGATCGATCTTCATCTGGATGTCCCGCCCGTCAGCCCGACCGATTTGCACCTGCCACCAGCTGCGGAAGGAACCATGGAGGTCAAGCAACGCGTCTTCAAGGCCCGCCAAATCCAGCGCACGCGTTATCAGGATCACGGTATTCGCACTAATGCCGAGGCGGATGGGGAACTCTTGTTAAAGATTGCCGAACCGGATCAAGCCGGGAAGAACCTTTTGTTGGAGGCCACCAATAAACTGAAATTGTCCGCACGCGGCTATCACCGGGTCCTTCGGGTGGCGCGCACGCTGGCCGATCTGTCGGGTGTTGAACAAGTGAAAGGCGAGCATATTGCAGAAAGTATTTCTTATCGCCCAAATGTAATTCGGAAGGAAAAGTCTGTGTTTGCTGTTTAAAAAATTACCGACGTTCCTCAAAGAAACGCGTCAGCATTTCCGCACATTCACTTTCACGGATGCCACCGTAAACATCCGGTTTATGATGACATGTCGGTTGATCATAAAAGCACGCCCCATGATCGACCCCGCCGCCTTTGGGATCATAGGCCCCAAAATATAAACGCCGGATGCGCGCAAAGGAAATAGCGGTGGCGCACATGGTGCAGGGTTCCAGCGTGACATAGAGATCGCAATCAATCAGACGGGCGGAGCCAATCTTTTCAGCAGCTGCACGAAGGGCAAGGATTTCAGCGTGTGCTGTTGGGTCATGGTCTTCTTCGGTGCGGTTGCCCGCAGCCGCCAGAATCTGGCCGTCTTTGTCCACCACAACGGCCCCGATAGGGACTTCACCGCGTTCTTTTGCTTTTTCAGCTTCTTTTAAGGCCTGTTGCATATAATCACTCATAGACATCGTTATAATACAGCGTTAAGAGTGTGGCTATGAAAACTCCCCTGATCGGCATCACCATGGATAGCGAAGATGGCAGCGCTGGCGCCTATTCCAAATTCGACTGGTATGCGTTGCGCGAAAATTATGCAGGCTCCGTTGCTCACGCGGGTGGCCTGCCTGTTCCCCTGCCCCACGAACCAGAGCTGGCCGAACAGTACCTTGACCTGATCGACGGTCTGGTCATCACTGGCGGGGCCTTTGATGTGGACCCGTCCATGTACGGCGAAAGCGATGTGCATGACACGGTCATCACCAAGGATAAACGCACCAAGTTCGAATGGGCCATGGTCCAGGGCGCGTTGGATCGCGATATGCCCATCCTCGGCATCTGCGGCGGGCAGCAATTGCTGCATGTGGTTTTAGGCGGCAAGCTGATCCAGCACATCCCGGACAGCTATGATAACTGCCTGCCCCACGAACAACCAAATCCGCGTGATGAAGCCGGACATACCGTTGCGGTGAAACCAGGCACATTGCTGCATAAAATCGTCGGGGAAGATGAACTCTCCATCAACAGTGCGCATCATCAGGCGGTTGCGAATGAACCCGATGGCATCATTATCAATGCCACCGCTCCTGACGGGGTGCTGGAAGGCATCGAAGTTCCGGGCAAAAAATTCTGTCTGGGTGTACAATGGCACCCGGAGTTTCATATCTGTGAAGGCGACAAAAAAATCTTCACCGCATTTATAGAGGCAGCACGCACATGAGCGACGAAAAACTCACCCTGAAAGGCGAACGCATCGCCAAGGTCATCGCACGCGCAGGTGTCTGTTCGCGTCGCGAGGCCGAACGCAAGATCGAAGCAGGTGCCGTCAGTGTTGATGGCAATGTCATCGACAGCCCTGCACTGAACGTTCTGCCCACCAATATCATCGTGGTGGACGGCAAAGCCCTGCCCGATAAGCAACCGCCACGCCTGTGGAAATTCCATAAATCCCGTGGCCTGATCACCAGTAACAACGACCCGGAAGGCCGCCCAACGGTCTTTGATCAACTACCTGCGGGCACACCACGTGTGATCTCGGTCGGGCGTCTTGATTTCAACACCGAAGGCCTTTTGTTGCTGACCAACGATGGGGAACTGGCACGTTTTCTGGAAAAACCAAATTCCGGCATGGTGCGTCGCTATCGCGTGCGTGTGCATGGCCGCGTGAATGAAGATGAGCTGGCCGCCCTTAAAGAGGGGCCGGTCATTGAAGGCGTGCAATATGGATCGGTCGAAGCCGTACTGGATGTGCAGAAAGGATCAAACGCCTGGATCAATGTAAACATCCGCGAAGGTAAAAACCGCGAAGTCCGCCGCATCATGGAATCTTTGGGTTTTGAAGTTACCCGTCTGATCCGTACGGATTATGGCCCGGTGCAACTGGGCAAACTGCCACGTGGCGAGATGGAAGAAATCCCAAGAAAAGCTTTGGCAGAATGGTTTGGCGGAAAAGTGCCCGGCATTTCTGCATCGCGCAATACCGGCAAAGAAGGGTTTGCCCAGGCGCGTGAAAAACCGAAATTCAAAGGTCCGCGCAAAGACAAACGCAGCGATGACAACAAAGTTGCAAAAAAAGGAAGAAAGCCAAATGCGGATCGTCGGCGGTAAATTTAAAGGGCGCAAACTGATCGCGCCAGAAGGACAAGATACCCGACCAACCTCGGACCGTGCCCGTGAATCCATCTTTAATATTCTGGAACATCAAAGCTGGGGGCGAAGTGCGTTGCGCGAAGGCCGCGTGCTGGATGCCTTTAGTGGGACAGGTGCTTTGGGTCTGGAAGCATATTCGCGTGGAGCGGCACATGTGACCTTTTTAGACAAGGATGAAGCCGCTATGAAATGCCTGGTGCGAAATGCAAAGGGTATGGGGGATCGACACACGCTTCAACCCTTGCGTGCTGATGTTTCTAACCTGACGGTTGCGCAAGAACCCTATCAGTTAATCTTTATGGATGCGCCTTATAAATCAGGTTTGACTGATATAGCACTGCAAAACCTTGTAAACAAAGAATGGCTGAATTCCGGGACAATTTGTGTGATTGAGCTTTCCAGTAAAGAGAAGTGGAACGCCCCTGAAACTTTCGAAGAAATCGATCGTCGCAAGTATGGCGCCGCACAGGTTGTATTTTTGCAGAAGCACTAATCAGCACTCGATTTCTACCAGTGATCATACTATAGTCTGCTTTCATCCAAACTTTGGGACACCATGAAACGCATTCTTCTTTCACTGGCTTTGGTCTGCCTTTCCCTCTCTAGCGCTTCTGCGGAACCGATAGTGGTGACCTATCCTCATCCGCCGGAAGAAAGTGATGCACGTGCAGCCTACGCCGTCCGGGTTATCGGACTTGCCCTTCAAAAAACAGAAGAAGATTTTGGTTTCTGGAAAGTCCAGTTTTCCGCCGACCCGATGGAACGCCCGCGCATGGAAAGCACGGTGGAACAAGGCAAGATCGCGTAGGTTCTGATGCTGCCGGGCAGTGATGAATATGATAAACGCTTCACCCTGATCCCTATTCCTATCGATAAAGGGCTGATCGGATTTCGCATTTCCTTGATCCACCGGGAAAATCGCAACCTTTTTGCCAACACGACCACACTGGACGCACTGAAGAAACCGTTTGCATGCCTTGCGCGCAGCTGGAACATCACCAAGGTGTTTGAACATAACAAGCTGAATGTGCGCAAATCTGACAAATACAAAGACCTGTTCAAGCTGCTACAGAATAAGCGCTGTGAGTATTTCTCTCGCGGGGTGGGGGAACTTCTGTCTGAATTTGGATATTGGTCACAAATTCATCCCGATATTGCGATTGAACCGCATATCCTGCTGCGCACGCCGATGGCCATGTATCTCTACGTCAGCAAATCCCGACCCGACATTGCCAAACGTCTGAACGAAGGTTTGAAACGTGCCTTGAAAGACGACACGTTTGAAAAGCTGTTTCAGGATGAATTCAGCAGCGACATTTTGGCCCTGCGCCTGATGGGTCGTCCGGTGATCAACCTGGAAGCCATCAAGCCGCACGCAAATGCCCCAGTTGGAAATTACGGTCTCTGGTTCAGACCTTAAGAGTAGGAAGTTTTTGCCCGGTCAGGCAAATCCTGCCACCCGAAACTAAAAGTTACTTCAATAAAATCAAAGACTTAACACCAGCGCATTCTGGCATTCCCCTTGCTTTCTTTATTCTTCGTGACCCGAAAGGTCACATATAACCGACTAGAAGAAGGAGGACTTCATCATGATAGGCCCTGTTTCTAGTTCCATCTCCAACGTTGGGCAACTGTATGAACCGCAACGCCTGACAGAATCTCAGAACGCACTTATTCAGGAACTCCTGTCTGAGTATGATTCTGAAAATCTGACAGACGCGGACATACAGGCGATCAACGACACGTTTCGAGAAGAAGGGATCGTACCCTCACGTGATCTAAGGAATGCTATTGAAGCTGCTGGCTTTGATGCAGAGACTTTGCGAAATGGCTCAGGTGGGCAAGGCGAAGCGGGCAATCGTCCTCCGCCACCCCCGCCGCCGCCATCCAGCACTGACACCGTAGAAACCGTGAAGGCTCTCGTGAACCTGCTTGAGGAATATGGTGGTCAGAATATCGACCAGTCAGCCCTCAACGATCTTCAAAAAAAGTGGGTGGAGGCGGGTTACACCACATCAGGGAATGGCAGTTTCATTTCCATTGAGGCGTAACATGTACCGCACAGGCCAAAGTCAGCCTGTGGATCGAGCTTAGGTCCATAGGCTGACTTTTGGAGGTTATCATACGAATTCATGCCATCCCCACAGAAGGTGGGGGTGGCGGAATTCTCAAACTTTAATTCGGTGGGAAAGCTTTTGTTGCCTTCCCCTCACCCAGGATCAGCTCTCCGCTTTTATCCAGGGCTTGGACGGTCCAACGATAATTATGCTGCCCTGATGGCGGGCATGGTCCTGTGTAACCAAAGGCACCTTGCGCGATATCCCCAGAACCTGAATATTTGACTGTACCCCCGCCATGATTAAAACTTAGCTTATTCAGGTCAGTCATTCTAAAGCTAAGCGTCTCTGTCCCGGCCGGAATATTGCCAATTTGAAATGCGGGTGACACACCCGAACAGGCCTTGGTGTTTTGCCAGTTAAAGGCAACATCCAGGGTCGCTGCATTTTCCGCCATTTTCGCCGTCTGACAGGCAGACAGCGTCAGTCCGGCACCCAAAATAACACCCAGATTTAAAGCAAATTTCTTCATTGTTTCTTCCCACCGTTTTGGTTTTTCAATCAAAAACAGAGTACAGGCAAACAACGAATTATCAATATTAAATTCAATCAGTAAAGGACGGGTTTACCCCGCCATCTCTTTCAGCACTTTATAATAAAGAAACGCACCAACGCCGACAAAGGTCAGACTAAGCAGGCACCACTGGATGGCACCGATGCCATCATCCAGGGTGGTGTAAAACACGTAAGCTGCTGCATTAGTGAGAAGAAAGAAGAGCACGCAAATAGCGATGCCGACTTTGACCAATGTTGCGCCTTTGTCCATGAGGTCTCTCCTCTCTCTATTCAAATGCCGCGATCAGGCTGGCGAGATGTTTTGCGTATTTCTTCCAGGCTTGGGAACTGCCTTTATAGATCGGCTGAGTTACCTGACCGGAACTGGCCGTATGGGCACTGCGTTTAGTTTTGTGTGATTCATAACATTGCGGCTCCACCTCTATGCCCAGATAGGCAAAAAGCGCGTCAATTTCCGCAGATGTATTTTCCGTCAGATTTTCATAATCCAGCCTATGAATGCGCCCGGGGAAGGCCTGAGCAAATTGATCCATCAAATCCACATACATTTTATAGTACTGCGCGACATCTTCCAGCGAATGGGAGAAATCATTCCCGCTAGAAGTAAAGTCGTGTTTGAAGTTTGACCAGCAGGTCGCAATTGGGTCGCGCCGCACATCAATCACCAATGCGTCTTCCAGATGAGACATAATCAAGCCCGTCCATCTGAAATTCAGCGGCATCTTATCAACGATAAATGCTTTTTCAGTCGGAAATGCAGCGATATAATCCAGATAGCCTTTAAAGACTTCCGGGATTTTCTCGCCCCCTTCAGTTGTACACGGTGTCAGGTTCTGATTGAGGAATATAAGCTCCCCTGCCCCATAGATATCTGAATGGCTGGCGAGCACCTGTTCCACCAATGTGGTGCCAGAGCGCGGCATGCCGACAACAAATATAGGACGATTGTCCTGATTTTCCCGTTTGATGGATGGAACCGCTTTTCCATCGGTCAGACTTGCGATCTTTTGGAACAGGTCTTCGTCTTTTGAAAGATGATATTCCACCCGTTTTTTACGAATGGCATTGCCTTCGCTAAAATGCTGCATGGCCGGATCAACTTCGCCCTGATCTTCATACGCTTTCGCCAAAGCAAACTGAAGCTGTGAAGCCTGCAGGTCCGACAGGTCAGTATTTTCCTGCAGTTCTTTCATGGTAGCAAACAAGGGATCATCTGCGCTAATGCGGCAAATTCGGCTATAGTTTTTCAGGCCTTCCACAAAAGCAGGATTGATGCTCAGGGATTTGCGGATGGCACTCTCTGCTTTTTCTTTGTCACCCAGGATGTAATGCACATTGGCCATGTTATTATAGGCTTCAAAAAAACTGTCTTTGCCTGCAACCGCTTTTTCCAAAGCGCCCAATGCCTCTTCAAATTTACCTTCAGACACGAGCCTCGTGCTGAAATTGCTATAGGCATTGGCCAGATTATCTTCGCAATCCTTGAATAAGGGATCAAGCGATAATGCTTTTTGATAGGCTGCAATGGCTTTTTCAAACTGTCCAGTGCGGGCCAGAAACACACCTGATACGTTATGCAGCAGAGACAGAAACGGCAAAGCGTTGATCAGGGCGTTGACCTCTGACAACACAGTCTCAGCTGACTTTTTATTAGCCGAATTTAAAAGTGCCTGCACCCGTTGGGCGTGCTGGGGCGAATTTTCATAAAAAATCGTCTGCACATCAGAAAGTTTGGCCTTCACGCTCTCATTTTTCGGGAAGCGCGCAAGGATATCCTGGTAGGACTGGATCGCTTCTGCAAATTTGCCGCCTTTTGCCAGCCGTTCAGCTTTTTTGATTTGTACTTTTATTCCAACAGCCAAGGTTCAATCCTTTTACCCACTTCGGCCAAACAGCCGTTCGATATCTTTCAGTTTCAATTCCACATAGGTGGGCCGACCGTGTTTACATTGCCCGCTATGTGGCGTGGCTTCCATTTCACGCAATAAGGCGTTCATTTCATCCAATGTCAGACGACGCCCTGCACGGATCGATCCATGGCATGCCATAGACCCGCAGACATCCATCAGTTTGTCTTTCAACGACATGGCTTCATCAACTTCTGCCAGACTATCAGCCACATCTTTCACCAACCCCTGCACATCCACTTTCGCCCCCAGCATGGCGGGTACTTCGCGCACGACCACCGTACCGGATCCAAAATTTTCAAGCACAAGACCAAGTTCTTCCAATTCAGCCGAGCGCGCCACCAGTCGGTCCGCATCGGCCAAATCCAGTTCTACGACTTCGGGGATCAGTAGTCCTTGACGTTTGACACCTGTTTCTTCCACATCGTTTTTTATGCGTTCATACACCAATCGTTCATGGGCGGCATGCTGATCCACCATAATGATGGCATCGCCACTTTGGGCTATGATGTAGGTTTCATGCAATTGTGCACGCGCCACACCCAGGGGATATTCTTCCGGCGGTGCCGCCATAGCGGTATCCGATGATTCACGAACGTTTGCTTGCGGTGGCGCATCCAACCCAGTCAGCGGGGCCTGAAAGGCAGCGGCCTGTTCACGCAATCCTTGCGGGATATAATGCCCCCCGCCACCCCCACCGTGGGAAGAGGGATGAGGCGACGTAATAGCACGCGCCATTTCTGCGGCGCGCGGATCAATGGCATGGGGCTGCTGCAACGGCATTTCCGCCGGACGCATGGACGCCAATGCTTCATCACTCACGGTCGTTGCCGCCAGATGGCCTGCGTTATTCAAGGCCTGTTTCAAAGCGCTGACGATCAGGCCACGCACCCCTTGGGGATCACGAAAGCGCACTTCTGCTTTGGCCGGATGCACGTTCACATCCACCGCACGCGGCGGCAGTTCAATAAAGAGCGCGAGCAACGGATGACGGTCATGAGCGAGGAAGTCACGATACGCCCCCCGGATCGCCCCATAAAGCTGCTTATCCTTGACCGGACGCCCATTAACGAAAAAGAACTGCAACGCATTGTTGCCCCGGTTCAAGGTCGGCAGGCTGATGTGGCCTGTCAGGCGCACATTGTCACGTTCAGCCTCAATCGGTATGGCATTTTCAGCAAAGTCCTTGCCCATGATCCCGCGCAAGCGTTCCAGCAAAGCTTCGAACAGGTCACCATGGGCGACAGGCAGTTTCAACAGGGTGCGCACGCCATCACTTAAGGTAAAGCCGATCTCCGGGTGACACATGGCGAGACGTTTTATCACGTCCATGCCGTGGGTCAGTTCCGTGCGCGGGGCTTTTAAGAATTTCAGGCGTGCCGGAGTGGCAAAAAACAGATCACGCACTTCAATGCGCGTACCTTTGGGATGGGCGGCTGGTTCCGGCCCTTCCTTTTCCCCGCCTTCGATACGGATCGTCCAGGCATTTTCAGATTTTTCTGTGCGCGACGTTATCGACATGCGCGAAACAGAACCGATGGAAGGCAAAGCTTCACCGCGAAAGCCCAGTGTTGCGATATTAAACAGGTCTTCATCCGGGATTTTGGAAGTGGCATGACGTTGTACGGCCAGTTCCATTTCATCCGGTTCCATGCCACAGCCATCATCGGTAACAGACAGAAGCACACGTCCGCCTTCTTTCATCACCACATCGATGCGTGTCGCGCCTGCATCAATGGCATTTTCCACCAGTTCTTTCATCGCGGACGCAGGACGTTCCACCACCTCACCGGCGGCAATCTGGTTAATGAGCGTTTGGGGGAGAAGACGAATGCCCATTTAGATAAATTCTTTCTTCAAGCGTTTCATATATTTCAGCAGCCCTTCGGTGGAAGCATCTTCATCCATGATCGGCATTTCACCTGTCAGCTTGGGTGTCAGATCACGGGCCAGTTGTTTTCCCAGTTCCACACCCCATTGATCGAACGAATTGATGTTCCACAAAATGCCCTGCACAAAGACTTTATGTTCATAAAGCGCCAGCAACTGCCCGACCGTGAAAGGTGTAACCAACGGCAGAACCAATGAATTGCTGGGCTTGTTACCCGGGAACGTGCGATGCGGGGCCAGCTTATCGATTTGGTCCCGCGACACACCTTCAGCCGTCATTTCCGCGCGCACTTCTTCTTCGGTTTTGCCCAGCATCAACGCTTTCGTCTGCGCCAGGAAGTTCGATAACAAAATGGTCTGATGTTCACGTAATGGATGGTGATTATTCGCAACACCAATAAAGTCCATAGACACATCCCAACTGCCCTGATGCAGCAACTGGAAGAACGAATGCTGCGCATTGGTGCCTGCATGACCAAACACAATCGGTCCGGTAGAATAATCAATCGGACGGCCCTGCAGGTCCATGCGCTTGCCGTTACTTTCCATATCCAGCTGCTGCAGATACTGCGGGAAACGGGTCAGATACTGATCGTAAGGCAGCACCGCATGGGTGGACCATCCGAAAAAGTTGGCATACCACACGCCCAGCAAAGCCATAATGATCGGCATGTTATGCTCGATCGGCGATGTTCTGAAATGTTCATCCATCGCATGCGCGCCTTCCAACATTTCTTCAAACTTGTCCATGCCAATGACCAG
Source organism: Terasakiella sediminum (assembly GCF_033100395.1). Taxonomy (NCBI): domain Bacteria; kingdom Pseudomonadati; phylum Pseudomonadota; class Alphaproteobacteria; order Rhodospirillales; family Terasakiellaceae; genus Terasakiella; species Terasakiella sediminum. Next base: position 56,812 of record NZ_JAWLVJ010000001.1, read on the forward strand.
CGCAATCGCCAGACCAATGGCCGACCAGACGGAATAGCGCCCGCCGACCCAATCCCAGAACGGAAACATAAATTCCGGATCAATCCCGAAGGTTTTGACTTTTTCTTCGTTGGTGGAGACAGCGACAAAATGCTTGCTGACGGCCTCACTGCCCAGACGTTTCACCAGCCAGGACCGCGCTGATGTCGCATTCAGCATGGTTTCCTGCGTAGTAAAGGTCTTGGAGGCCACGATAAAGAGGGTGGTTTCCGGATCCAGATTACGCAGTGTTTCCACCAGGTGAGAACTATCCACGTTGGAGATAAAACGCGGGGTCAAATCATCACGTTGATAGCTTCGCAAAGACTGCAATGCCATGATGACGCCCAGGTCAGACCCGCCAATACCGATATTAACGACCGTTTTGATATGACGGCCTGTCACACCACGCCACTGACCTTTGCGCACATCTTCGGTAAAACGGCGCATCTTGTTTAAAACAGCGCGCACATCCGGCATCACATCTTCGCCGTCCACCATCATGGGGCGTTCAGAACGATTGCGCAAAGCCACATGAAAGACCGCGCGATCTTCGGTGGAATTGATATGTTCGCCAGCAAACATACGATCACGTGCGCCTTCCACATCCACTGAACGCGCCAGATCACCCAGCAAAGACATGGTCTTATCGGTGATGCGGTTTTTGGAATAATCCAGCAAAATGCCGCTGGAACGCACGGAGAATTTTTCAAACCGCTCTGCATCTTCAGCAAAGAGATCGCGCATATGCAAGGATTTGATATCGTCATGATGGGCCTGAAGAGCTTTCCAGGCGGGATTATCGGTCAGTGCGCTCATAATGTGGTTGTGCCGTTTATATATAAGAGGCCGCCAGACTAAACCGTTTTCTTCAGAAAGGGAATCCCCCTTATCCCCTTTAAATCTTCCAAAACGGCCAAAAGGGCCGGGATCAGAACAAGCACCAGCAAGGTTGCCACCATCAGGCCAAAAACAAGCGTGATCGCCATGGGGATCAGGAACTGGGCCTGCAGGCTTGTTTCAAACATCAGGGGCGTCAACCCGCAGATGGTGGTGGCCGATGTCAGGATCACGGCGCGCAGACGATCAACCGTGCCGCGTTTGATGGCTTCCAGCGGTGCTTTACCCATATCCAGATGTTCTTTGACCGTGCTGACCAGAATGATGGAATCATTGACCACAATCCCGCTTAGCCCCACAAGTGCGACAAGAGAAAGCATGGTCAGATCAAACCCCATGACATAATGCCCAACGGTCGCCCCGACAAAGCCGAACGGAATAACCGACATCACGACAATGGGTTTGGAATAGCTGGAAAAGACCCAGGCAAGGATTATATAGATCGCACTAAAGCCCACAATCACGCCTGTGATCATATCACCAAATGTACGTTTCTGTTCTTCGGCTTTACCTGCAAAAGACATATGTACATTATGTTTGCGTGCCAGTTCGTCAATCCCGTCGCGCTTTAAAGCATTGATCACAAGGTCTGTGCTGGTGATGGATTTATTAATCTCCCCGGTGATAGAAACCTGACGGATGCCATCTTCGCGTTTGATAGTGGCAAAACCGTTTTTGCTGCGCAAATTCGCCACCTGACTAAGCGGCACTTCAGCGCCCGCAGGACTGCGGATATAAAGTTCATCCAGACTGGTCTGACTGATATGGGCGCGATCAAACTGCACCCGGATCAGAACTTCTTCATCTCCACGCGGGAACCGTTTGGCAATGGCCCCGTCAAAACTGTTGCGCACCTGACGCGCCACATCTTCGGTGGTGAACCCCAAGGCTTTGCCATGTGGGCTTAATTCCAAAATGGCTTCTTCTTTGCCAAACGGAAGATCGTCTTCTAGCGCTGAGACACCGGGATAGCGTTTCAGCAAATCCAGTGCATCTAGCGAGGCTGCCTTTAACGCCTGAATGTTATCACCCTGAATGCGGATATCCACGTCCCGTCCGGGCGGGCCTGCGCGTACCGGGATCAGAGTCAGACGTTCCAGCCCGGCAGTCATCTTGACCTGTTCGCGCCATTCTTTGGTGAAATCGTCTGTGCGTACCTCACGTGCATCTGAGGCTACAAGTTCCACATAAATGCCGCCCAGATGGTCACTGCCCGCACTGGATTTTCCACCCCCATGTGCAGCCGAACCTGACACCCGGGTGCCGACTTTGGCAACGTGGGTCACAACCAGATCACCGCCCAGCGCCGCATTAGCTGTCAATAAAGCCTTTTCAAGTTCATCCACCATCTTCTGGGTTTCAAGCCGGGGGGTGCCCGCGACCATTTCAACGTTGGCAAAGATACGTTCGGCTTCCGGTCCTTTGAAGAACTGAAAGCCCACACGCCCGCCTGCCACCAGCCCGATACAAATGATCAATGCCCCAAAGGCCATGGCAATGGCCGTATAGCGATATTCCAGAACCTGTTCGATAAACCGGGTGAATTTGGTGTCACGAAAATGATCGAAGCGATCATTAAACCGTTTTCGAAACCCTGTGACTGCTTCCGGCTTGCCTTTCAACGCATGGCGCATATGACCGGGCAGAACGAAAAAACATTCAATCAAACTGGCAATAATCACCGCAATGGCAACGAACGGGATCGCCGCAATGATCTGCCCCATGATATCAGAGATCGCAAGCAAGGGCATAAAGGCAGCAATGGTGGTCAAGCTGGAGGCAAAAACAGGGACCAGCATGCGTAAAGCGCCCGCTTCGGCGGCTTCCACAGGCGACAGGCCACGTCGGCGCAAGGTTTCGGAATGTTCGCCCACCACAATCGCATCATCCACCACAATCCCAATGGCCATGATCAGACCAAACAAGCTGATCATATTGATGGTCTGCCCCGACAGCGCCATGACAAACAGGGTTGCTAAGATAGAAACCGGAATGCCAACCGCCACCCAAAAGGCCACACGTGTATTCAAAAACAAAAACAGGATGGCAAGCACAAGCACCAGCCCGGAAAGACCATTGCTTAACAACAAATCGATACGATCACGAATAAGATTGGCCTGAACCTCATATTGTTCCAGGCGCACATTGGCTGGCAGGGTTGGACGCACATCTTTTAAAAACTGCGTGACGATATCATCGACTTCCAAGGCATCTGCGGTGGTGGAGCGACGCACCTGCAGTTCAATCGCCTGCATCTGATCAAAGCGGACTTCCGCCCCGTCTGCGTCAAACCGTTCACTGACACGTGCGATATCCGACAGTTTCAGCTTTTCACCATTTTCACGCGCGCGCACTTCGATACTGGCAACACCCTCTGCGGTTTTGACCTCGCCTAGCCCCCGGATTTGTTTGGCCTGCGCGCCACCTGTTTCCCCTGCCGGAATATCTTGGGAAATTTGACTGATGCGGTTTGCGATATCGCCAATGGTCATATCCAGACGGCGCAGTGTTTCCGGCAAGACTTCCACCCAAATTTCTTCATCCCGCGCACCGTTCAAATCAACCTTATCTACCCCTCGGGCCAGCAAATCATCGCGCAATTCCTTCGCCATGGCCTTTAGTGCACTTTCCGGATAGGGCCCACTTAACAGCAATCGGCTGATAGGTTCATACCGTGTTACCCGGTTGATCACTGGTTTTTCACTGTCTTCGGGCAAGGTGGTGACCTGGGCAACAGCGGTTTCCACATTGGACAAAGCGGTCTGCATTTCTGTGCCCGCTTCAAATTCAATGGAAATGCTGGCAGAACCTTCGTTCGAGGTGGATTTTACATGTTTGATGTTATCGAGAAAGCGCAATTCCGGTTCCAAGGCCTGCACAATATTGGCATCCACATCTTCGGCGCCTGCCCCGGACCAGGTGACATTCACCGTGATCACATCAATGCCGAAATTAGGGAAGAACTGTACGTTCAGGCGAGTCAGCGACACCACACCCAAAAGGATCATCAGAAACATCAACAGATTGGGGGCCGTGCGATGGCGGGTGAACAGGCTGACCAGATTAAATCGACTTTCGTTATGCCCCTGTGTCATGATCCAGCAACCTTAACCAGAATGCCATCGCCCATCTGGGCAAAGCGGGTGACGCAAATCTGATCGCCCGCTTTCAGCCCGCCCGCAATCAGAATCCGGTCTCCATCGGTGGCTGCAATTTCCACCATCCGTTTTTGCAGACGTCCATCGTGGACCACATAAACAATGCCGCCATCATGCAGCGCGCGTTTCGGTAGCGCGACCACATCTTTATAGATATCATCGGGAATAGAAACTTCCACAAATACGCCGGGGCGCAGATCGGTTTCTAATGTCAGACCGGACAGGGCCGCAAAAACTTTACGCCCGCCCGTTGCCGCATCCACGCGAGCATCAATGCGGTTAATCAACGCCTCATAAGTCATATCATCGCCCCCGCGGCGCACGGTCACGGCGACCTTGCGACCTGCCAGCGAATGTGTGCGGGTCAGCCGGGCATAATCGGCTTCGGACACATGAAAGCTTGCTTCCAGATTTTCAAGCGAGATCAAACGCCCCAAGCGATCCGAGGTCGAAACCTGCTTTCCTTCGGTCACATCCGTGTCGGTCAAAAAACCATCAAATGGCGCTTTAAGTCGGGTATCTTCCACATCACGCCGGGCTTTGCTTAAGGCCGTCTTTGCTTTTTCCAATGAAGACTGCGCCTGCACGATCTGGGTCTTCACCCGCGCCAATGTCTGTTCACGCACCAGAACATTCTGTTTGCGATCATTTAACTGTGATTGGGCATCATCAAAGGCTTTTTTACTGACCGCGGCACGTTTTAACAATTTGCGCTGTCGTTCCAGCTCGCGCCCGGCAATGGCAACTTGCTGTTTATCGCCGGGTACCAGTTTTTCTTCACCTGCCAGTACGGTTTGAAGTTCCACCAATCTGGCTTCAGCTTCTTTTAAATCCGCCTCGCGTTCCTGCTGGGTGGCGAGATAGTCAAAGTCATCAATGATAACCAACACATCCCCTGCACGCACCGATGCCCCATCGCCCAATTGATCATGAACGGAGGTGACAGAGCCAGAAACTTGCGCGCGCAATTCAGCTTCGCGACCTGCGCGAATTTCGCCAAAACTACGTAAATGGGGGCGGATATCTTCAAACGAAACCGTCTGGACTTCCACGGGCCAGAACCGTTCTTCAACTTCTTTTAGGGGAGTTTCCGGTTTGGTGAATTTTAGAATCGCAAAAATAAGGGCGGCAACCGACAGGATCAAAACAGGAATGATCACTTTTTTTAAACTGTGCGAACTTTCCATCGCCCTTACCCCTGATAATTTATGCCTATCCTACTCTACAACCTATTATATTACCAAACTGTGAAATACGTCACTTAGCTGCTTTTTTCGTCACCAGATAAATCCCGCTGAAAATCAGGACAATCCCGACGTAGTGGAAATCCTTCAAGGTTTCACCCAGCAGCAACATCCCCAAAACCGCCCCAAAAATCGGCATCAGGTTCAGGAAGGTTCCGGCCACATTGGCACCCACCAGCTCGACCCCCCGGTTCCAACACAGGAAAGACAGAACAGATGGGAAAATACCGATGTAGGCAAAAGCGAGGATACTATCGCGCGTCAGGATGATCTCAGCCCCGGTTGAAAGCTCCCAGCCATAAAGCGGTACCAACAAGACAATCCCGGCAAGAACCATGGCAAAGGTAAAACCAAGACGGGACAGGCCTTCAGGGATTTTTGCCAGCAAGACCGTATAGATTGACCAGACAACAACGGCGACCAGCAGGATCAAATCCCCCGGGTTAAAGGTCAAGGTTGAAATGGTCATCAAATCTCCGCGCACCACCACCCAGGACACCCCAAACAACGACAGGATAATCCCGGCGATGCCCAGCTTGTTCAGTCCTTTTCTCAAAATCAACCAGGAGAAAACCAATGTCACAATCGGCATGCTCGCCTGCACCAGCGAGGTATTGACCACATTGGTATAATGCAATCCCCAATAAAGCAGTGCGTTAAACGCCGTGATGCTTAAAAAGCCCTGCACCGCCACGTAAGGGATATGGTTCTTCAAAATCGGCAGATCACGCATAAAGGGCTTAAAACAGATCGGTAACAAGATCGCAGCTGCGATCACCCAGCGCCAGAACACCATCGCCACAGGCGGCAGGTCCGTTGCAAAAGCGCGCCCCACAACCGAATTGCCTGCCCAAAAAAGAACAGCCAAGGACAAGAGAATATAGGGATGCAGGATAAAGCGCATATGGATTAACTTTTTTAAATCATTGGAAACAGGACTGTACTGCCCGAACGCCAAAAGAGGAAATTAAAAATACTGATAGGTAGATATGGTTTATTCTGATGACAGCGCAACCAGCCGGGCTGTGCGTGAAAGACGCTTCTCTTTATCGTTGATGGTTTCCTGAATGAAATTTTCCAACCCGGCCTGATAGTCGAAAATATCCAGCAAGCGGTTTTGCAGCTCTTCTTCCCACAAAGCTTGATATGATCGCCCCTCAGCTTTAATCGCCGATAATCCAACAGGCTTACCTGCCAGTTTCAACGGACCGCGCAGGCTTTGATAGCTATGGGCCGTGGTGATCACCTGATCGCAATCGCTTTGAAAATCCAGCCCGTCAAATTCGACGAATTCATAATTCACCCCCAGCGCTTCGCTGTTATGCATGGCGTCCAACTGGTCGGCATCCAGCCAGGTGACCATCTGGCGGGTGCGCAGGCCTACTTCATAATGATAGGTCGCTGCCACACTGCCGTATGTAGTGAAATGAGCAGAATAAACAGAATCGTAATCAGACAGCCAACCCGCCATCACAGGTACGCATCCGGTGGGGAATTTGCGCTTTAACTGCACCGGGGACTGGTTGGACCCACAGGCCAGCACAGGGATACGATCAGACAAATCAACACCCGTCTCCCAATCCATCTTCACCCCATCATTCAGGATGAAAGAAGTTTTTGAAAGCTCATAAGGGTAATCAAGGGCGCGCCGAATGTTCACTCTGCCGCTTTATCCGTGACATATTGCGAGATATCGACTTCGTCAATCTGATCTTTGCGCAGGAACTTGTTGGCGTAATCCAGATAAGCCCCGGACGTCAGGAACAGTTCAAACAGGTCCTTATCCAGATGGTTGTCTTTCACCATAAAGGACATGATCTTGATGGATTGGGACAATTTCTTAGGCAATTTATATGGACGGTCCGCAGCCGTCAGCGCTTCAAAAATATCAGCAACTGCCATCATACGTGCAGGCCAGGACATATCTTCCGCCGCCAATTTGCGTGGATATCCTGTGCCATCCATCTTTTCATGGTGACCGCCTGCATATTCCGGCACTTTCTTGAGGTAGCGCGGGAACGGCAACTGATCCAGCATGATGATGGTCTGGATAATATGATCGTTAATCTTAAAGCGATCTTCTTCCGTCAAGGTACCTGCCTTGACTTTCAGGTTATAAAGTTCGCCCTGATTATACATATTTTCAGGCGGCGTCATCTTGAAGCCATACGGGTTATCTTCGTCAAACAAGGATTTATCCTTGCGTGGGAAGATATGGTGCATTTGATCTGAGAGCAGATTTTCTGTCACCGGCAGGGCAGGCTCTTCGCCACTGTCTTTCTTGCGGGTCAGTTCTTCATGCCCGATACCGATACGATCAGAAAGCGTGCGCACCCAGGTTTCCTTGGCGATTTCGTCCAGACGGTCCATGCGTTCTGGTGCCATGAATTCTCCACCTACATTGCATTCCGCAACAAAAGCAAAGTCATCATCCAGCTGTTTCAAACGTGCCGCATAGGCGTGTTTGAGCTTTTCTTTTTCCGCCTGATCGTCCGTCTTGTTGATTTTCTGCAGAAATTCAATCTGCGCATCGCGTTTTAAAATTTCAAAGCGCATGCGCACTTCGTGGATACGGTCATAGATGGTTTCAAGCTTGGTGGCTTTATCGACGATATATTCCGGTGTGGTGACCTTCCCGCAGTCATGCAGCAGACCTGCGATATGCAGTTCATACTGTTCTTCTTCGGTCATATCAAAATCAGCAAAGGTGCCGGATGTTTCCTTGATCGCGGCCGCCGCCAGCATATCGGTCAAAACGGGCACACGTTGGCAGTGCCCGCCCGTGTAAGCGGACTTGGCGTCGATCGCGCCTGCGATCAATTCGATGAATGAAACCAAGAGCTTGCGCTGTGCTTCCACCAGCAACTGGTTATCCAGCGCGATGGCCGCCTGGGCCGCCAAAGCTTCCACAAATGGCTGCAGTTCTTTGTCAAACGGGATGACTTCGCCTGTCTGTTCATCCTGCGCATTCAACAACTGCAAAACCGCAATGACACGGCCTTCATTGTTATAAAGCGGCACCGTCAGAAAAGATTTAGAACGATAGCCCGTGGCTTCATCAAATTTCTTGGTGCCCTGAAAGTCAAATCCGTCAAATTCATAGGCATCGTCAATACTGATGGTATTCTTGGACAACGCACAGTAAGACGCCACGTTTTTTCTGTTTTCTTCACCTGTCTGCGGATCATAAAGTTCCACGGGCGGCAAAGTAATCTCGTTGCCGGATGTGCCTCCATTGTATATCTTCAGACTGTCATTGCGCATAATCTCAAAACGCAAACGACTGTCTTCATCCACCACCCGGTACAATGTCCCACCATCGGCGTTACACATGGATTTGGCTTCATTGAGGATTTTTTCCATCAGACGGACGGAATTGCGCTCAGTCGATAAGGCCAGACCAATATCCAGCAATTTTTTAAATCGATCCGCAGTCACTTCGGCCATTATACAGAGCACTCACATTTTTTCACGACCAACCGTCAACGCACACAGCGTCGCCCCCCGGTCTTCTTTTATGGCGGCAAATTCATGAAATAATAATTAAACCCGTTTAAATATATCAAAATTTTGTTCGACAATACAAAAGTTTAAATGAAAAAAGTTAGTGTACGGTCGATTTCTTGGACAGCTTATCAACCTGTGAGTACATGAAAAATGCAATCTGCACGTAATCAACTAAAGCCTGAAGTCGCACAATAGGATTGTAAGCCAGACAATCCGGGTCTTTTTCGATCAGCGCCAAAACGATGGAAAGATCATCTTCGCTATTTCTGAGCACTTCAAAAAACGCACGATATTTCTGTTCAATCGGGCCCAGAATACGAAAGCGTGCGTAATCCGGTTCCCCATGCGTCGTCACCAGATCGTTCAGCAGGGATTTTAACAAAGAATGGGTTGTGACGACGGGAATCATAATTAAATATCCTGTTCTCAAGAAATTTCTGTAAGTCTTGCTCGCAGCTTGTTATGAGAAGGCGTGAGACTTTTTTCTAAAGGGTGAATAAATGCCGTTTTCTTCTTTGCGCGATTTTATGGACAGACTGGAACGTGAAGATCGTTTGGTCCGGGTCACCGAACCCATTTCCCCCGTCCTGGAAATGACCGAAATTCAAACCCGCCTGCTGGCCGAAGAAGGCCCGGCTGTGTTGTTTGAAAACGTCATTAAAGAAGATGGCACCCCTTATGACATGCCCGTGCTGGTCAATCTGTTCGGCACCGTGGAACGGGTTGCCTGGGGCATGGATCGTGAACCTTCGGGCCTGCGTGAAATCGGTGAAACTCTGGCATTTTTGAAACAGCCAGAACCGCCAAACGGCTTTAAAGAAGCGCTGAAATTGCTGCCGCTCGCCAAAACCGTCATGTCCATGAAACCCAAAACGGTCAAAAAAGCGCCGTGCCATGAAGTCGTGCTGGAAGGCGATGATATCGACCTGTCCAAACTGCCGATTCAGACCTGCTGGCCGGGCGAACCGGCCCCGCTGATCACATGGCCTTTGGTCGTCACCCATGGGCCGGACAATGGCCGCACTGATGATTTCAATCTAGGTATTTATCGCATGCAGGTGCTGGGCAAAAACCGTTGCATCATGCGTTGGCTGAAACACCGCGGTGGGGCACAGCATTTCAAACGCTGGGTCGATAAAAACAACGCCCCTATGCCGGTGGCAATCGTTCTGGGTGCGGACCCCGGCACCATCTTGGCCGCTGTAACGCCAGTGCCCGATACACTTTCTGAATATCAGTTTGCCGGGTTGCTGCGTGGTAAAAAAGTGGAACTGGTGGATTGTAAGACCGTTCCTTTAAAAGTCCCTGCTGAAGCCGAGATTGTTCTGGAAGGTTTTGTGCGCCATGATGAAGAGGCACCGGAAGGGCCATATGGCGATCACACGGGGTATTATAACAGCGTGGAAGATTTCCCGGTTTTTGAAATCACCGCGATTACCATGCGTAAAAAACCGATCTTCCTGTCCACTTTCACGGGGCGACCACCGGATGAACCAAGTGTGCTGGGCGAAGCGCTGAACGATGTGTTCGTCCCTCTTTTGCAACAACAATTCCCGGAAATCATCGATTTCTGGCTGCCACCGGAAGCCTGTTCTTACCGGGTCGCCGTCGTATCAATCAAGAAAGCTTATCCCGGTCACGCCAAGCGCGTACTGATGGGGTGCTGGTCGTTCCTGCGTCAGTTTATGTATACCAAATTCATCATCGTGGTGGATGACGATATTGATGCGCGTGACTGGAAAGATGTCTGGTGGGCGGTGTCCACCCGCATGGATCCGGTGCGCGATACATTAATGGTGGAAAATACACCGATTGATTATCTTGATTTTGCCTCCCCCGAAAGTGGACTTGGTGGTAAGGTTGGATGGGACGCAACCAACAAAATGGGCAATGAAACCCATCGCGAATGGGGCACCAAAATCGCCATGGATCAGGAAGTGGTCGATAAAGTCAGTGACATGTGGGACAAACTGGGTCTGCCGGGTAGCGGTAAACCCATCTGGAAATAAAGTCAGGATTTCATGCGCAGATTCCACCCACTCTTCGCAATCATCATTGCTCTTTTATCGGTTTTGGCACAAACACCGTCTTGGGGTGATGACAGATTTAAGATCGGTCAAATCAAAGGTACCCAACTGGCAGCCTTTGGGGAACCCATCCTGCGCGAAGCCTATCGACGTTTGGGCCATCAAATCAGCTTCCATCCGTTTCCAAGCAAACGCAGTCTGGTGATGGCAAGTGACAGCCAACTTGATGGCGAAATGCTGCGCACAAGCCGAATTGCGGACCTGTATCCCGACCTGATCCGCATCAAAGTGCCAATTTTCAACAATCCCATCTATGCCTTTGCGCTACGTGACAATATCGTGGTGAAAAGCTGGCAGGATTTGAGCCGTTATAAAATCGGTATTCTGCGCGGCCAGCTGTCGCTGGAAAAACGCACGGCGGCTTATCAGACCCGCACCTTTGTAAATTATGAAACCGCCTTTCAATTTCTACACAATAACAAAATCGATTTGATCATTGCGCCGATCTATCATGCTGCGGGGGCTTTAACTGCTGAACAAAACAAGGCAGTACGTATCCTCAAGCCTGCTTTGCTCAGCACACCGTTATTTCATTACCTTGCGCCGCACCACTATGAAATGAAAGCTGCCCTGACGTCCGAGCTTGAAAAAATGCGCGCTGATGGGACAATTAAAGAAATTTTATCAAACGTTCTACGGGATAAAGACATCGATCTGGATATCGATTTTTTCTGATTTCTCCTTGAGCATTTGTACAGATGGGTTATCTCTAAGAGATAGATAAGTTTCTGAAAGAATTGAGAATAAAAATGAGCCAACATCAAAACAATCTCGACCTCCTGAATGATCTGGTCAAACAGGCACAGAATTTGGGAGCTGACGCAGCAGATGCCGTTTTGGTGGAAGGCACCTCTTTATCACTGTCCCAACGCCTGGGTAATCCGGAAAATCTGGAACGTTCCGAAGGTCAGGATTTGGGCCTGCGTGTGCTGATCGGTAAACGCCAGGCCATCGTTTCTTCCAGTGACTTCAACAAAGATTCCTTAAAAGAACTGGTCGAACGCTGCGTCGCCATGGCCCGCGTGGTGCCCGAAGATGAATTCTGCGGTCTGGCGGACCCCGACCAGTTAGCAACCGAGTTCCCCGATGTGGACGGCTACGACCCTTATGAGCCTGACGAAGAAACCCTGATTTCCTGGGCGACAAAGGCAGAAGGTACGGCGCGTGCGGTAAAAGGCGTCACCAATTCTGAAGGGGCCGAAGCGGGATGGGGTCGCCATGATGTGGCCATCGTCGGATCAAACGGCCTGTCCCATGCCTACACATCATCCGGCTGTTCTATCAGCGCGGCCGTGATTGCGGGCGAAGGCACGGATATGGAACGCGATTACGACTATTCCACCGCTGTCTATACCGAAGATTTGACCGATCCGGAAAAAATCGGACGTACCGCCGGGGAAAAAGCCGTTGCACGGCTTAACCCGCGCAAAGTGGAAACCCAGCAAGTCCCTATCGTCTATTCCACCCGTGTTTCTGCAGGCCTGATCGGTCACTTAACAGGGGCGATTAACGGGAATTCAGTCGCGCGTGGCACCAGTTTCTTAAAAGATAAAATGGGTGAAGCCATCTTTGCCCCCAATATTACCATTGTGGATGATCCACACCGCAAACGCGGCCTTCGTTCCAAACCCATTGACGGGGAAGGTCTGCCAAACAAAAAACGCAACTTCGTTGAAAATGGCGTCCTGCAAAGCTGGATCATGGATTTACGATCTGCGCGTCAGTTGGGGCTACAAAGCACAGGCCATGCCGCGCGCGGCACTGGTTCCCCCCCTTCGCCCAGTATCACCAATTTTTATATGGAACCGGGTGAATTAAGCCCTGAAGAACTGATGAAAGACATCAAGCAAGGATTCTATGTGACCGAACTGATCGGCATGGGCGTTAATGGCGTAACCGGGGACTACAGCCGCGGTGCCGCCGGGTTCTGGATTGAAAACGGTGAAATTGCCTATCCAGTGGCCGAACTGACCATTGCGGGCAATCTGAAAGATATGTTCATGAACTTAACGCCTGCCAGTGATCTGGAATTCAGATACGGTACCAACGCCCCGACCATCCGCATTGAAGGTCTTACGGTTGCCGGACAATCTGTTTAACAGCGTTATAAACCAATAAAGCTTCACGCAAATCGCGCCCCAGTTTTTCTTCGAAGGGGCTGAGGAGAACCGCCAGCGGCGCGATCAGACGCATGCCTGATTTGACGTGCGGCCAGACATCCTTGGGGGCCTTGGCACGATATGCCGCCAATACCTGTTCCAACAAAGAACCTGTGCCATCATCAAAGCGCACAATTGAAATAAGGAACCGTAGAACATCACGGGCCTGTGCAGCTTCGTGTGCCATCACCTCACCCACACCTTCTTCAAAATCGATAAAGCCAATCCGGCCATCCGGGCAGGTAATCATATCGCGCAATTGTCCGGTGCCGTGCCAACCGCCTTTTTGATGCAGGTCCGCCAGACTTTCAATGGCCTGGATCAACAAGGGGGCCTTTTCATCAGCCGCGTTTACCGCATCAAACAAACAGGGACCGATATCACTTAAAAGGACCCAACCAGGTTTGCGGGCGATCACCTGGGGAACACAAACGCCGCGCTCTGCCACCCGTTTCAGGCGCGCGACTTCTTCATCCAGCCCGGTTTGACCAGAGGCTGAAATGGTGGAACGCACAATTTGTGCCCGGGTGACAAAAGCCACCAGATCCTGCAGTCGATGCCAGATATTCTTTTGCGATGCCAATGAGATTTTGATCCAATAGCGCGCACCATTCCAGTCAAATGGAACGCTTCGGGCAGGCACCCCTTTATCTACACAGGCCTGAACAGCAGTGATCAAATCATCATTCATGAGGCGAAGCTTTAATCTATATTAGAAAGAAAGACAAGCAATCACATCAAGGTATGGCACATTGGGAAAACCCGTGGTAATGTGCGCCAAATTCAAGAAAGCATTTAGGATTCCCCGACGTTGGAACCAGAAACCAAACTGGACACCCGCACCTTCCCGCTGATGAAGCGCATCTTTGTGGAATTTGTCCTGCCCTATAAAACACAATTGGTTATCGCCTTGATTTTCATGGCGGTTTCTTCTGCAGCAGCTGCACTCAGCATGTGGTTGCTCAAACCCGTTGTGGATGAGATTTTCGTCGCCAAAAACACAGATATGCTCTGGAACGTCGGTGCCGGGATCATTTTTGTTTTTATTGTCAAGGGGATATCCCAATTTGGTCAGACCGCTACCATGTCCTGGCTGGGTTTGCGCATTGTCTCGGACCTGCAGATCAAGCTTTATGATCACCTGATGAAGCTGGATTTGTCGTTTTTCCACGACAATCCGACCGGAACGTTGGTTTCGCGCTTCATGACCGATGCGGTTCTCATGCGCAATACAGCCACAAAAGTTCTGACCAGTGCCGGAAAAGATTTAACGCTTTTAATCGGCATGGTCTCCGTTATGCTGATTGCCAACTGGCAACTGGCCCTTTTTGCCCTGATCGTCTTTCCCATCACCATCGGCCCGGTCCTGAAAATCGGCAAGCGCATCCGCAAGGTTTCGACCAACACACAGATTGAATTTGGTCATCTGCTGACGTTCTTGAACCAGAGCATTTCCAGCATCCGTCACGTCAAAGCCTATCGGATGGAACGTTATGAACGCGGTCAAATGCGCTTTCATACGGAAAATATCCGCCGCCTGATTTTTAAATCTGAACGTACCAAAGCCCTGAACTCCCCCATTATGGAAACCGTCATCGGCTTTACCGTAGCGCTTGTGATTGTCTATAGCGGCTATCAGGTCATCAGCGGGATTAAAACGCCCGGCGATTTCTTCGCCTTTCTGGCCTCTGCCTTCAGCGCTTATGAGCCTGCAAAACGCCTGGCACACCTGAATGCGGAAATGCAGGGTGGCCTGGCAGGTGCGGTGCGTGTCTTTGGTATGTTTGACCTGAAACCCGCCATTCACAATATTGAAAATGCCCGGCCTCTCAACATCAAAGGCGGCGAAATTGACCTGAAGAATGTGACCTTCAAATATGCAGACGGTACCGTTGCGCTGAAAGATATGAACGTACATATCCCGGCAGGCAAAACCGTTGCCCTTGTCGGACCCAGCGGGGCGGGCAAATCCACCGTCCTTAATCTGGTGCCACGCTTTTACAATTTAGATAAAGGTAGCGTCTGCATTGACGGACAGGATGTGTCTGAGGTCACGCTGGCATCCCTTCGTAAATCCTGTGCGTTGGTCAGTCAGGAAACCGTCCTGTTTGATGATACCATCCGCGCCAACATCGCCTATGGCCGCCAAAGTGCCAGCGAAGAAGATATCATTACAGCCGCCAAACATGCCGCCGCCCATGATTTCATTATGGAACTGCCCGACGGGTACGACACCATGGTGGGTGAAGATGGCGTCAAGCTATCTGGCGGACAACGCCAGCGCGTTTCCATTGCACGTGCCATGTTGAAAAACTCGCCCATCCTTCTGCTGGATGAGGCGACCTCTGCCCTTGATACTGAAAGTGAGCGCAAGGTCCAAAGCGCCCTGCAGGAACTGATGAAAGATCGCACCACACTGGTGATCGCACACCGTTTGTCCACGGTTGTGGATGCGGACCTGATCTATGTCATCGACAAAGGTACGGTTGCCGAACAGGGAAGCCACGCCGAATTGGTTGCGCAAGATGGGATTTACGCCAAACTTTATGCCATGCAATTCAATGAAGAAGAGTCCGAAAGCGCATGAAGAAGTTTCTGAAAAAACTGGTTAAATCCATTTCCAGATCAGATGGCTTTCGCGGCATTTTATGCTGGATTGCCTTTGCGTATATCTGGCTCTGTTACAAGACCACGAGATGGGAAATCATCAACGGGCATATCCCGCAGAAATTCTGGGATGAAGATAAACCCTTTATTCTATCCTTCTGGCATGGACGTATCCTGATCATGCCATATTGCTGGAACTTTGATCGCAAGGTCAACATGCTGATTTCCCAGCATCGCGACGGCCAACTGATCGCCAAAACCATCGGTCATATTGGCGTGGACTGTATTCAGGGATCATCGTCCAAAGGCGGGGCGACGGCGCTGCGCACCATGTTAAAAGCCCTTAAAAACGGGGAATCTATAGGGATCACACCCGATGGTCCGCGCGGACCACGTATGCTCGCCACACCAGGTGTCATCAATCTGGCGAAACTGTCCGGCGTGCCGATCCTGCCTTGTTCGGTCGGGATGAAATCAAGAAAACATCTAGGCAGCTGGGATCGGTTCTGCCTGGCGCTTCCTTTCACCACAGGGGTCTTTTTATGGGAAGAACCAATTTACATCCCCAAAAAAGCCAGCAAAGAAGAATTAGCTGAATTGCAAGACCATATGGAAGACGTCCTGATCAAGGTGCAAAATCGTGTAGATGAACTGACAGGTCATCCCCCGGTGGAGGCCGCATGATCTTTTCGCTTTACCGCCTTGCAACCAATATTGCAGCGCCCATCATTTCACGGTATCTGAAAAAGCGCCTTGAAAAAGGTAAAGAACATCCAACGCGCTTTTCAGAACGTCTGGGGATTGCAGGACTGCCCCGTCCAGCAGGCAAATTGATCTGGTTACATGGGGCAAGTGTGGGCGAAGCGATTTCTCTTCTGACGCTGATCAACAAGCTTAAAACTGACTATCCGCATTTTAACATTCTTGTCACCACAGGCACTGTTACATCAGCTGAACTTCTGGCAAACCGCCTGCCCGAAGGGGTGATCCATCAGTTTGTCCCGGTTGACCGCCTGCCTTATGTGCGCAAGTTTCTGGACCATTGGAAACCGGACATTGCCTTTTGGGCAGAAAGTGAACTTTGGCCCAACCTTTTACACGAAAGCCATAAACGTGGTATCCATCTGGCGCTGATCAACGCGCGCATGTCTGAAAAATCGCTAAAATCCTGGATGCGGTTTAAAGGATTTATTGCGGGCCTGCTGAACACCTTCGACATTTGTCTCGCTCAGACAGAAAAAGACGGAGGTCACTATCGCCAACTCGGGGCTAAGAATGTCCAATGTGTGGGAAATCTGAAATATGCCTCCCCCGCCCTTCCTTATGACACGGCAGAACTGGACCGGCTCACATCCCTGTTGAAAGACCGTGCCTTGTGGCTGGCGGCAAGCACACATCCCGGGGAAGAAACTCTGCTGGCACGTGTGCATAATGCGGTCAAAAAGACCAAACCCAATCTTCTGACCATCATTGCACCACGCCACCCCCATCGCGGAGATGACATCCGTGCGGAACTGGAAGATCTTGGTCTGTCAATTGCCCAACGTTCCAACGGCGACCAGCCATGCGAACAAACCGATATTTATCTGTGCGACACCATGGGGGAAATGGGCCTGCTTTATCGCCTGTCCGACCTGGTCTTTATGGGCAAATCCATGGAACCACTGGGCGGACAAAATCCGTTGGAACCCGCACGTTTGGATTGCGCCGTTCTGTGCGGACCTTATATGACCAACTTCACAGAAATTATGGATCGGTTTCAAAAGAATGATGCCATCACGGTTGTGGCTGATGAAGTTGAACTGGCTAAAAAAATCACCCACTTGCTGAACAATCAGACACAGACAACTGAATTGGCAAAGAAGGCCAAAGATGTTGCCTTGGCCGAAGCAGCCGTGCTGGATCGGATCATGGACAAGCTGAATACCCAGTTCCAGCTGGATGAAAAGGGGGCCTAAATGAAAGCCCCGGCGTTTTGGAACCATGGCCAAAAGAGTTTGCTGTCCAGCCTTCTCGCCCCCATCGCAGGCATCTATGGATCACGGACCGCCAAACGCGCTTTACAACCCGCCCGCTTCAAGGCCGATATCCCGGTCATCTGTATCGGCAATCTGACCATGGGCGGGGCGGGAAAAACCCCCAGTGCCATCACCATCTGTGAAACCTTAAAACAAGCAGGCAAAAACCCTGTTTTTCTTTCGCGCGGCTATGGCGGCAAGCTTGAAGGCCCGGTGATGGTTGATGCACAATCTGCTACAGATGTCGGTGATGAACCTTTGCTGCTACGCCAATATGCCCCGGTCTGTGTCTCGCGTAACCGGGTGGCCGGGGCCAAAGCCTGTATGGAATCTGGGGCAGATGTCATCATCATGGATGACGGCTATCAGAACCCGCATCTGCACAAAGATATCTCCTTTCTTGTCATTGATGGCGGCTTTGGCCATGGCAATGAAAAAGTCTTCCCGGCAGGGCCATTGCGTGAAACGCTTGAAAACGGCCTGCAACGCTGTGACGCCATCCTCTTTATCGGAGAAGATGTAACCCAGACAAAAGATCGGCTCAAAGACGCCGCCCCCCATCTGCCTATTCTGGATGCCACCATCACCCCAAAAGCGCGCCCGGATTTAAGTGGTAAATCCTGCATCGCCTTTGCCGGGATTGGACGGCCGGAAAAATTCTTTGCCACTCTTCGGAATATGGGCATCACTCTGGCAGCGCAACATAGCTTTGGTGATCATCACCCCTACAGCACACAGGACATCACCCGCCTGAGAAAGGAGGCTGAACAACTGAATGCCAGCCTCATTACCACGGAAAAAGACCTGGTCCGCCTACCACAAGAGTTGCGCCGTCACATTGATGTCATAAAAATCAAGCTGGATTTTGGCAAAGCGGACATGCTACATGGGGTGCTTCGTGATATTCTTGAAGACAGCCAATAGTGTGATGCGCGCTTTTATTCAGAAATATATTTCCCACCCGCTGCAGGGCATGACGGTCCATACGATCTTTTTTCTCATGGGGCTAATCCCGATTGATACGGCCTCTGCTATCGGTGGGAAGATTGGGCGCTTGATCGGACCACGCCTGAAAGTCCATAAGCTGGGCCTGGAAAATCTGAAAAAGGCCTTTCCCGATAAATCCGCTGCAGAAATCGAAACCATCATGGCGGGCGTCTGGGATAATCTGGGGCGTACCAGTTTTGAATTGGCACATATTCCAAAATTGAACCTCTATGACCATCCTGAACGATTTGAAATCGTTGGGGGGGAATATATTGACTTGGTACGCGATGATGACCAATGCGGCATCATCTTTTCGGGGCATATGGCAAATTGGGAGTTTTCTGCCCGTACCATGGCACAGCGCACCCCTCCACTTCCGTTAGGACTAATCTTCCGTGAACCTGATAACCCTTGGGTAAATGGCATTTTCGATAAAAGAAAGCCTGTTGGGTGCGAATTAATCCCCAAAGGCGCAAAAGGCGCGCGACGGGCATTGGAAATACTTAAATCCGGTGGGCATCTTGCGTTGCTTGTGGATCAGAAAATGAACGACGGCATTCCTGTCCCTTTCTTTGGGCATGACGCCATGACCGCGCCTGCAATGGCGCAATTTGCACTAAAATTTAACTGTCCGCTTGTTCCCATGCGTATCGAACGTAAGGAAGGCGCCTATTTCAGGATGACATATTATCCACCCATTGACGTTCCCCTGACAGGTAATCGTAAAGAAGATATTCTTGCCATTATGACAACAGTTAACCAGATCCTGGAAGACTGGATCACCGAACGTCCGGAGCAATGGCTGTGGCTGCATCGCCGCTGGCCAAAAGATTAACCTAGTAAGTGGCGCAGGCAGACCAAGAGTTCATCTGCGGAAAAAGGTTTTGCCAACGCTTCATTGGCCCCTAATGATCGGGCATATTCCAGCGGATTAAAACGGTCTTCACCATAGCCGGTCATGGCAATGATGGTGATATCAGCGTTCATTCGGCGGATTTCACCAATGGTTTCAAAGCCATCTTTTTCCGGCATGAAAATATCCAGCAGGACAGCATCAAACGAATCATCCCTGATCTGCGACATGGCTTCATGCCCGTTGTGGGTCACAACGACATCGTAGCCCTTGACCTTAAGGACTTCCGACATGGCAAAACAGATATCCGGATCGTCATCGACGATTAATATTCGGCTCATCAGGTTATTCCCCACACCCAAAAAAATTGATGTCTAACCTATTTTTTTATGTCTCTCTATACCCAAACAGGTGAGAGTTGTACCTAATTGAGCAGCAAAAGCGGGTCGAGTGCAACATTTTTCAGACTCACCCCCCAATGAAGATGTGGTCCAGTTGACCGTCCCGTGGTGCCGATTTTACCGACAGGATCACCTTTTTTAACAAATTGTCCTTCTTTAACAATGATTTCGTTCATATGGATATAGATGGACTGCAAGCCATAGCCATGATCGATCATCACCGTTTTGCCCATCAAAAACATGCCCTGATGCAACAATGAAATGGTGCCATCGGCACTCGCTTTAATGAGCGTCCCGGTCGGCGCGGCAATATCAATCCCTTTATGAGGGCTGCGCGGTTTGCCATTTAAAATACGTTGCGATCCAAAAACACCAGACAAACGCCCTTTGGCCGGCCAGTCAAAACCAGAAGCAAAGAAAGTATTCAACGTCACTTTATTACGGGTATTTTTCACTGCTGTATTATCAGCAATGATTCGCTTGGATGCTTCCGGATTGGGTGTCACTTTCTTTTTCGGCAAGCCATCAATGCGGGAAATTTTATATTTCTGCTTATCGATATTCAGCGTTTCTGTGACTTGCGTGCCATCCGGATAAGTAATCATCAAGAAGCTTTCCGGCTTTGCCAGGCGCCCAAAGCCAAGAAGAAACAGACCATCAGGCGAGACCAAAATTTCTTCGGCATCCAGCTGGACGAGACTACCCGGCGTAACCGTACCAAAGACAAGCCCGCCCTGTTTGAAGGTGCCGTTCAGGGAATAGGTGTTGGCAAAAACATTTAAAGCAAAAAATAAAGCCGTCATACCTGCGAAGGCAGGTATCCAAAACCTTTGTTTCAATAGATTCCTGCCTGCGCAGGAATGACGAGAGAACATATCAATCAAAACAAACTTCCCTGTTCCGGTGGTGGGGCTTTTTTCTTGGGCGCAGGTTTGGGCTTCGCTTTCGGTTTTGGAGCAGGCTCAACCGTCGGCGCCACGCCCTCACCATTGACCAGCACATCCAGCTTGTCATCCCCGCCAAACTGAATGGCGAGCTCCTGACCGATCTCCAGACCGCTGGAAGACGTCACAGCCGTCCCCTCTCTATCTGTCACCAGCGCAAAACCACGATCCAGCACGCTTTTATATGAATAGCTTTCCAGCAAAGCCGACAGGCTTTTCAGTTTTTGTTCAGAACGCGCAATCCCGTCATCCACTGCCTTACGACGCACCAGTGCGGACGTGCGATCATACTGACTCTGTTTTCGCTGTAACAAGGACTGATAGCCTGACATCAAAGCCTGCGTGCGGCCCAATAGACGTTCCTGCGCATTCTGAATTTGCTGTCGCGGTTCGGGGATTTTGGCAGACAGTTGATCCACCCGCATGGATTGGCGCTGCAACAGGTTTTGCACGGAATTGCCCAACCGTTCCACCCGATCATCCAGCCGCTGTGTCATGTCTTCGACCAACCTTTGTGGGTTGGGGATAGCACGTGCCGCCGATTTAACACTCAGGGTGCGTTCTTCCATAGTGCGGTTCATGGCCGAGACAAGGCGGGTGCCGTCATCCATTACTTGCGCCAGCAATTCCATACGCACCGGAACCGCCATTTCAGCAGCTGCCGTCGGGGTTGGTGCGCGGCGGTCTGAGGCGTAATCAATCAGCGTCGTATCGGTTTCATGACCGACCGCTGAGATCAGCGGGATATCGCTGTTGGCCGCCGCGCGCACAACAATTTCTTCGTTAAAGGACCAGAGATCTTCCAGCGATCCGCCGCCGCGCGCCACAATCAACAGATCCGGTCTTGGAACCCCATTTGATCCATCAATACTGTTAAAGGCTTCGATCCCTTTGGCGACCTGTTCAGCCGCGCCCTTACCCTGCACCAAGCACGGCCACAGCAAAACATGACGCGGGAAACGGTCATTCAGGCGATGCATGATATCGCGGATCACCGCACCAGTGGGGGAGGTCACAATCCCAATGACCTTAGGCAAAAACGGCAGTTGTTTTTTACGTTCCGGATCAAACAGACCTTCACCCGCGAGTTTGCGTTTCAAATCTTCCAGAAGCTTGAGCAAGGCGCCTTCGCCTGCCAATTCCATGGATTCGATCACCAACTGGTATTTGGACCGTCCGGGAAAGGTGGTCAGACGCCCTTTACAGATGACTTCCATGCCGTCTTGCGGCTTGAGGTCGATCTTTGCCGCCATCCCTTTCCAGCAGACAGCATCCATCACCGCATTTTCATCCTTAAGCCCCAGGTACAAATGACCAGAGGCCGCGCGCTTAAAGCCGGAGATTTCACCGCGCACACGAACAAGAGAAAAAGCATCTTCAACCGTGCGCTTTAAAGCGCCGGAAAGCTCAGAAACACTCAGGATCGGTTGATTATGTTGCCCCGGTGTTTCAAATGCATCTGCAAAAGGGTTGTCAGTCATGGGGGTCAATATGGTACAAGTGCGTCAACTTGTGAATATCAAATATGGGAAGTCGTCATGAAAGTACTCGTCATTGGTTCTGGTGGTCGTGAACATGCTCTATGTTGGGCCATTGCCAAGTCTGCAAAATTAAGCAAACTCTATTGTGCACCGGGCAATGCCGGGATTGCGGATGTGGCCCAATGCGTCAATGTGGGTGCTGAGGATGTGGATGGTCTGGTATCCTTTGCCAAAGACAATGCCATCGACCTGGTTGTTGTCGGCCCCGAAGCCCCGCTGGTGCTGGGTGTAGTTGACAAGCTGGAAGCAGAAGGCATCAAGACGTTTGGCCCAAGTGCAGCCGCTTCCGTGCTGGAAGGGTCCAAAGGCTTTATGAAAGACATGTGCGCCAAGGCAAATGTCCCGACGGCTGCTTATGGTCGTTTTACCGATGCTGAACAGGCCAAAGAATTCATCCGTAAAAACGGTGCCCCCATCGTTGTAAAAACAGATGGTTTGGCCGCTGGTAAAGGCGTGATCATCTGCCAGAACGTCGAAGCAGCTGAACGCGCGGTTGACGACATGATGGATGACAAAATCTTTGGCGATGCGGGTAATGAAATCGTCATTGAAGATTTCCTGGAAGGTGAAGAATGCAGCTTCTTTGCCCTGGTGGACGGCGAACGCGCCCTACCACTGGCCGCAGCACAGGATCACAAAGCGGCTTTTGATGGTGACAAAGGGCCAAACACAGGTGGCATGGGTGCTTATTCCCCCACCCCAATTGCTTCGCCTGAAATCTGTGACAAGATCATGGAAACCGCCATCACACCCCTGATCAAAACCATGGCGGCAGAAGGATGCCCTTACAAAGGCGTGCTGTTCTGCGGGCTGATGGTAAAAGACGGTATCCCAACCGTGCTGGAATATAACATCCGCTTTGGTGACCCGGAATGTCAGGTGCTGATGATGCGTTGGAAATCTGATGTTTTGGAAGCCCTGCAAGCCGCCGCCGAAGGTCGCCTGGACGACATCAGCCTTGATTGGCATGATGAAACCGCCATGGTTGTTGTGATGGCCGCAAACGGTTATCCCGGATCCTACGAAAAAGGTACCGAGATCAAAAACATTGCTGATGCCAACGCCATTGATAAAGCTTACGTTTTCCATGCTGGCACAAAGGCTGATGGCGATAAGACACTGGCCACAGGCGGGCGTGTCCTGGGTGTCACCGGGCGCGGCACAAGCGTGATCGAGGCACAAACAACCACTTATAACGCAGTTGATGCTATTGACTGGAAAGACGGGTTCTGCCGCCGTGACATCGGCTGGCGTGCTGTTGAGCGTGAACGCCAACAATCTTAAAATTAGCACTGCCTAAAATAATCGAATATCCATAGTCATAAAGCGGGTTTCTGACTTGCTTTATGACTTTTTTTTGACTAACCTAGAAGTATAAAAACTCAAACGGAAACTTATTAAAAATTATACTGAATAGAGATTTTTCTCTACCAGGTTGCAAATTGCACAAAAACAATATTCCGAAATGAGCGGTCGAGAAAAATAAGCGGGTCATTGTTATGCGCGTGCGTGGAAAAGGTATTTTTTATGCTGTTTTGTTGGCAGGTTTGTTGTCATCAAAAATTTGTACTGCCCAAAGCATTTTAAATGAGAATATCAACCGCGAAAACGAACCCATTCGCCCCATCCCGCTGGAACATGATGTCGATCCAGCCAAAGTCGCCTTGGGTGATCGTTTGTTTCATGAAACCCTGCTGTCCGGTGACAATTCTGTCAGCTGTGCCAGCTGTCATAATGTCAGCAACTATGGCGTGGACGGCACCACGACCTCCACCGGGATAAAAGACCAGGTTGGAACCGTCAATGCCCCGACCGTGATGAACAGCCGCTTTAACTTCGCCCAATTCTGGGATGGGCGTGCCGGTGATTTGACCGAACAAGCCAAAGGCCCGGTCACCAACCCGATTGAGATGGGAGCTGTCTGGGAAGAGGTGATTGCCAAATTGTCAGCAGATGAAAGCTATGTGCAGGCCTTTGAAAGGCTCTATGACGGCATCATCAGTGAAGATACCATCGCTGATGCTATCAAATCCTACGAATATACCCTGACCACAGTTAATTCCCCCTTTGATCAATATTTACGCGGCTATGACGATGCCATCAGCCCGCAGCAAAAACGCGGCTATTCCCTGTTTAAGGAATATGGCTGCGTGGCCTGCCATCAGGGGATCAATGTCGGGGGGAATATGTATCAGCGCATGGGCGCGTTTATCCCGTTCTTCAATGAAAAGAACACTAATTCAAAGGATGACCTGGGCCGATATAATGTGACCAAAGATGAGAAAGACCTGCATGTCTTCAAAGTCCCCAGCCTGCGCGTTGCCGCCCATACCGCCCCTTATTTTCATGATGGCAGTGTCAAAACGCTGGAAGAGGCCATCGACATCATGGCGCGCTATCAATTGGGCTATGACATCCCCAAACAGGATAACAAAGATATTCAGGCCTTTATCTATTCCTTGAGCGGACAGTACCGGATGAAAGCAAAATGAAATCATCACAACTGATCGTACTGTTGATCGGCGTTCTGGCCCTGACCATTGCCCTGACCTTTCATCTGTTTAAGTCCGAGACAGATGAAATCGTGCATCTGACCCAAACCATCGCCACGGCCCATAAAATCAAACATCTGGATTTGAAATTAAATGAAGATGCGCTAAAGGCCGCAAGCTTTAAGCTGGTGCATTTTGACGGGATCGTCGATACGGTTCAACAATTGAAAGATACCCGCAAAAACCTGTCCCGTCTTTTGACCGCAATCCCGGAAACGATGGTGCCCTCATTGCCGGATCAGATGGATTTGCTGAATACATCAGTTGAAGCCCGTGTTGAAAAGATCGAAACCCTAAAAGCCAAAGTCGCACTCGCGCGCAATTCCAGTAACTTCCTGCTGGCAGCGTTACGTGAACATGCCAAAAATTATGGGTTAGATGGATCCGTTCTGTCTTTGCGTGCCCTGAACGAACTGCAGGGCTATCAGATTTTTCCGACCGAAGAACGTTTTACCACCACACAGGATACGCTGAAGCTCCTGAACCAACTGAGCCAACGGACGGACAATAAAGAGCTGGCAAACGCGCGACGTCATATGGAACTAAGCTTCCAGACCACACAGGAAATTTCTGACATCCTGAAAGAGATGTTCAACCCGGAAAGCCAGTTGGCCACCAACCTGTTGATCAGTTCCCTGCAATCCATTGAGACGTCGCGTTACAATAAAAATAACGGCTACCTCTTTTTGCTGTTGGGGCTGGCAGTCATGATCTTTCTGGCCTTGGCCTATGCGGTTTTCAGATGGAATCGGGCCAGTGAAAAATCACGTAAAAACGCCCAATTGTTTGAAGATGCCGTCTCCAGCATGTCCGAAGGGTTTGCCTTTTTTGGTCCCGATGAAAAACTGGTATTCTGGAACGCGACCTTTGAACGTCTGCACAGTGGAATTACCGCTCCGCTCAAACAGGGAATGACCTTGGGTGCATTTGAAAAAGCGCGCACCGACAGCAAACACCTTATCCAACGCGAAGCTCAACCCGATGGGTCATCTATCGATTTGACCAGCGAGGGGAACTGGATGCTCAGTTCCGACACGCCGATGGCACAAGGCGGTCATGCCTTGGTGCGGGTCGATTTGACCGAACAAAAACGCGCCCAAAGCCAGTTACAACTGGCCGGTACAGTTTTTCAGACCGCTTCCGAAGCCATGATGGTGACGGATAAGGATAACAAGATCGAAATGGTCAATCCGGCCTTTAGTGAAATTACCGGCTATAATGAAAAAGAAGTCATTGGTCGTTCCCCTGGCATCTTAAGTTCCGGGCGGCACGACAAAGCCTATTATCAGAAGATGTTTGATGAATTGCGCATCGCCGGGACCTGGCAGGGCGAGATTTGGAACCGTCGCAAAAATGGCGAGATTTATCCCGAATGGCTCTCCATCACCACCATCTATGATGATGAGGGGGAGATGATGAAACGGGTATCCCTCTTTACCGACATCACCAGCCGCAAAAAGTCAGAAGAACGCATCCATTATCAGGCCAATTACGATTCGCTGACCGACCTCCCCAACCGCAATTTGTTCAGGGACCGATTGACCCAATCGATCAATATGGCCAAGCGTCATAACCAGCGCATTGCCCTGTTCTTCCTGGATATCGACAATTTCAAGCGAATCAACGACACAGTCGGTCATATCATCGGCGATGAATTGCTGCGCCATGTAGCAGACCGTCTGCGCTCCCTCTTTAGAAGCAGCGACACCATTGCACGTCTGAGCGGGGATGAATTCATCATCATCTTAAATGATGCAGCCAATAATGCGGATGTGGAAGCTTTGCTGAAACGCATGCTGGAATGTTTGAGCCTGCCTTACCTGCTGGAAGGCAACACGACTTATACGTCCGTGTCCGTCGGCGCGACCTTCTTCCCCGATGATGGCAAGACCGTGGACAGCTTGTTGCAAAATGCTGATGCGGCCATGTTCAAGGCCAAAGACCTTGGGCGCAATACCTATTGTTTCTTCACAGCAGAAATGAATTCGCGCGCCCAGGAACGTCACAAAATGGAAGTGGCCTTGCATGAAGCCATGGATAAAGGCCATTTTGTCCTGCATTACCAACCCATGATCGACCCGGTCAGCCAAACCGTCAAATCAACAGAATCGCTGGTTCGCTGGAATGACCCGGAACGCGGGTTGATCCCACCGGGTAAATTCATTCCACTGGCTGAAGACACCGGCCTGATCGTCCCGATGGGGGAATGGATTTTACGTCAGGCCTGCCGGGATGCTGCGCGTTGGTGCCATGAAGAAAATCTGGATGTGGGCGTCAGTGTCAATCTGTCCAGCCGCCAGTTTAAACGCAGTGATATTCTGGGTCTGGTCAAAGAAACCCTGACAGAAACCAAACTGCCGGAAGATAAACTGACCCTTGAAATCACTGAAAGCCTGTTGGTCGATGATGACAGTGAAGTCCTGAAAACTCTGCGTGATGTGCGGGACCTGGGCGTTCAACTCTCCATTGATGATTTCGGCACGGGCTATTCCTCGCTTAGTTACCTCAAACGTTTCCCTATTTCTACGCTGAAGATTGATCGTTCCTTCATCAATGAAGTGCTGCTGAATTCAGAAGATGCAGCACTTACCGAAGCGATTTTGTCCATGGCGCAAAGCCTGAAATTAAAGGTCGTTGCCGAAGGGGTTGAAAATCAGGGGCAGAACGATTTCCTTTTGGAACGCAATTGTAATCTGATCCAGGGTTATCACTATAGCAAACCCATCCCGGTGGAAGATTTCATGGCGGCGATTAAAGCGAAAAAGCTATCAGTCTAACCCAAAAAGCGGGCGCAGTTTTATCCCGACCATGGTGCCGGGGATGGCACAGAATATCCACAGCCAGGCATGCAGGCTGGTTGACGCCATACCGGAAAACAGCGCCCCAATATTGCAGCCATACGCAAGCCGCGCCCCGTAGCCCATCATCAGGCCACCGATGATCAGCGCAAGTAATGTCGTTAAAGATATATGGGCTTTAATCTTCAACCCGGATGAAATGATAGCCGCAGCAAAGGCGCCAATGACAACAGCAATATTCATCAAGGATGTCTTATCCTGCCAAACCGGATTGCCCAATGCCTGGGCCTGAAAAGGCGCCGTCCAGAAACCGCTGGACGCCGCATCCCATCCAAGAACCGTTGCCGTTTTTGCACCCCATAAGGTAAAGGCCCAGGTGATGGACCAAGGGTGCCCGGCCGTCATTAAAGTGGCAAAATTTAACAGGGCCAATGCAATGGCACAATGGATCAAAGGCCAGGGCCCTATCAGCAGATTCTTCAATCCCAGTTCGGATTTCCACAGGCCCGATTGCGCATGTCCTTTTGACCAACGCCGCAGAGCAAAGAACAACAGCACAAAGATGCTCGTCTGTATCAGGACAGCACTTTCCCACCCATAAAGATGCCCCAACGAATGGGTCCCCCAGTCAGGCAACTGCCCCCACCACCCAAGGTGAAGCGAGCCGATAAACGCCCCCATACAGAAGAAGAAAAGCGTAATCATCATCCGTAAACTTCCACCACCAATGCTGAACAAAGTGCCAGACGCACACGCCCCGCCCAGTTGCATGCCAACACCAAAGATAAAAGCGCCGATACCGACCTGCACACCCACAGGGGCCCAGGCCCCGCTGGCCTCCCCCGATGATAAGACAGGGGCGAACAAAAGGGTTGCCAGACCGATCATAATGATTTGTGCAAGAACACCACTGACGTCACGATGGACAATGGCTTTTCGATAGGCCGCACTGAACCCAAACGCGCCATAGAACAAAGCTGCCCCAAGGCCCAGGCCAATGGCAAACAATTGTCCCTGTTGCAGATTATCTTCTGCGAAAAACCAGATCCCAAACGCAAGTCCGGCCCCAACGAGGGCAACGCGGGGGCCGGAGAGAACAGTCTCGGTTGGGTTTGGGGAAGGGGGGAGGGGTACCGTCGTGTTCATGAGAATAATCTAACGCACGAATTTGCTCACTGGCAAATCACACTTATGTGAGCAGCTTCACGGAGTGTTAAGTAATAGTATGAGATAAGAAAAGAAAAAGAGGTGTGCCATGCGATTAATCCTTTCCGTCCTTCTTCTGACTTTGGCGAGTTTTGCAGCCGATGCTGCAGATATTGTGGACGCACGCTTCTCTCTTCCCACCGAACGATATGACCATTGTGTCTTGGGCGACTGTATTGAATATGGCGCAGTGGAAGCCATCATGGATGACGGTAATATCCTTGCCTTTCGTCTGGATGAAGACTCGGTTTTC
Organism: Terasakiella sediminum; assembly: GCF_033100395.1. Lineage (NCBI taxonomy): Bacteria > Pseudomonadati > Pseudomonadota > Alphaproteobacteria > Rhodospirillales > Terasakiellaceae > Terasakiella > Terasakiella sediminum. The sequence continues at coordinate 86,045 of NZ_JAWLVJ010000001.1, forward strand.
GAAGATATCACTCCACGGCTCATCCCCATGGGGCTGAACGGACGCAAAGCCATTTTGGTGGTGCGTTCCTACCTTGATCGCGGGGCAGCGCTCGCGCTTTTGGAAGTGCGCGGCGGCAAATTAAAAATCGCGGCGGAAAGCGAAGCCATTGGCACAGCGCACCGTTGGCAAAACCCCATTGGCACCGGGGATTTTGACCGTGATGGCAAGCTGGAAATCGCCAGTGTGATCAAGCCTCACCTCAGCGGTCATCTCACCCTGTTTGAACGACGCGGCAGCAAGCTTGTGATCGATAAATCCACCTTTGCCTATTCCAACCACAAACTCGGCTCATCCGAGTTGGATTTGCATGAGATTATGGACTGGAATGGCGATAAAACCCCGGACATCATCCTGCCCGATGTGACACGCACAGGCTTAAAGGTCGTCACTTTCCAATCCGGTGAAGCCGAAGTAATTGCCGAACAGAAATATAACTCCCTCATCCTCGGTCCCGTCACCGCCACCGAAACGGGCGTGCAATTAACGCTGGTCGATGGCAATGAAGAGACCTGGGATAAGTAAAGCTATCACGCCGCCATCTGTTGACTAAGATAGGAATTGCGGTTCAACAGAAATGTCCGAAGCCTGTCTGGATAATCTTCAATCACGGCCTCCTGCACGGATGCGCGTTGAGATAATGCTGCACGCCACTTGCTGAGTCTTGGCAGATTATCAAAGAAACGTAATCCATCGACCTGTTCAAACGTATCGAAATAGCGAAAGACCGGGCCATAGACCACATCTACCAGGCTGAAGTTTTCTCCGTTAAACCAGGGACCGTCTTCCAGCGCATTTTCAAGCCAGATGAACTTCTTTTGGATCATCTCTTTCTTTGTTTCATACACCGTTTGATCCTTCGCCCCGTAAAATCCAGCGATGTCATTTAACAAGGCGGAAGAAAACTCAATCATACTGCGATGACGCGCACGCACAACTGGATCTTCAGGGTGAAGTGGATGTACCAGAATATCTTCGAGAAATTCCAGGATCACGTTGGATTCGAAAAACACCTGATCATCCACCTGCAGCACAGGTGTTTTGCCAAGGGGGGAAAGTTTTAGAAACCAATCCGGCTTGTTCGCCAGATCAATATCGATGCGTTCAAAAGGAATATTTTTCTCTTTCAGCGAGATAACAGCACGCTGAACATAAGGGCAGAGAACATAGCTGATCAATTTAATCTTCATGGGAAACTCCATTTATATGCAACTGCATTTAAAATACATGCATTTGCATGAATGTCAATATTGATGCAGTTGCATATATTTTGTATAAAGACCTTATGACAGAGAAACCCACCACCCAAACCATGCAGGCCTGGTCCAAACTGATCCGTGTGGAACAGACCCTGATGAATGAGATTGAAACCCGTTTGAAGGCCGCGAAATTGCCGTCTTTGAAATGGTATGATGTGCTCTTGGAACTATCGCGCACGCCTGATGGCTATTTACGCCCAAAAATGCTGGAAGACAGTTTGTTGCTGTCTCAATACAACATCTCCCGCCTCATCGACCGGATGGCAAAAGCCGGGCTGGTTTCATCAAAGCCCCTGCCCGGTGACAAACGCGCCCAGGTCATCCAAATCACCGAACAAGGTCGTAAAATCAAAGATAATATCTGGCAGATTTACGGTCCCTTCATTCAAGAACATATGGGGGATAAATTGTCGGAAGCCGAGATAGCTACCCTGATCAATCTGTTGAAAAAATTACAGTAACGCCCTTGCATCCTGCCCAGCTACAAGCCCATATTCATGAGGTTCTTTTGGGAAGGGAGCCTTAGATCATGAGTGCCGGATGCCAATCCTGTTCCAGCGACCAGCAAGGCCCGGTGGAGGATAAAACCTATCGCCGAATCCTTTGGTTTGCGCTGATCACAAATGCCTTAATGTTTCTGGTGGAACTTATCGCAGGTGCCTTGGGGCAATCCCTTGCCCTGACCGCAGATGCCATGGATTTCTTTTCCGATGCGGCCAATTACGCCATCACCCTTGTTGTGCTGGGCATGAGCCTGACGGTGCGGGCCAAAGCCGCCCTTTTTAAAGGCATCTGCATGGGGCTGGTGGGACTTTATGTTTTTTATAGCTCGGTCAGTCATATTATTGACGGCACTGTGCCGCGCGCCGAGGTCATGGGGATCATCGGCTTCCTCGCCCTTGTCACCAACGTCGTCGTCGCCCTTTTACTGTATCGTCATCGCGGCGGGGATGCCAACCGTCAGTCCATCTGGATTTGTTCCAGAAATGACGCCATTGCCAATATCGCGGTGATGGCCGCAGGCCTCGGCGTCTGGACCACCACCAGCGGCTGGCCGGATATTCTTGTCGGTCTGGGGATCGCTGGGCTTGGCCTGTGGGGCGCGGGACAGATTATTTCAAAATCTTATGTTGAATTGTGCGACGCGCAAAAGTGACTAGACAAATGGGAGTCTTTTCAGTATGAAAGGCGTCACGAACACAGGAGTTACATACAAACCATGTTTATGGCGTTGAACATCATGTCTAAGACCAAGACAACTGCAAAGTCTTTTGCAGGTGATGTTGCATGCGTAACTCTCACCGGCTCCAAGACAACCACAAAAACGACGAAAACCACGGCGTAGCTGCGGGGAACCTGAAGACGGATCGTATATTCGAAAAAGGCCTCGCGGGAAATCGCTCAGGGCCTTTTTTCGTATGTGCGTTTTAAAATCGAGGAAAAGGGCTTTAAGGGAACAACCGAAGGCCACTGATTAAAAAGGAAGAAGTAAATGGGCTATAAAGTCGCAGTAATGGGTGCCACTGGCAACGTGGGCCGCGAGATGCTGCAAATTTTGGCGGAACGTAATTTCCCCGCTGATGAAGTTGTGGCGCTGGCGTCACGTCGCTCTGTCGGCCGTGAAATCTCTTATGGTGAAGACGAAGTGCTGAAAGTCGTGGACCTCGACACATTTGACTTCACAGGCACTGACATCGTGCTGGCGTCCGCAGGCGGTTCCATTTCTGCCAAATACGCCCCACGTGCTGCAGAAGCTGGTGCGGTTGTCATCGACAACACATCCCACTTCCGCATGGATGAAGATATTCCCCTGATCGTCCCGGAAGTAAACCCGGATGCCATCGGTGAGTACACAAAGCGCAACATCATCGCCAACCCGAACTGCTCAACCATCCAGATGATGGTGGCCCTGAAGCCTCTGCATGAAGAATTCGGTATTGAGCGTGTGATCGTTTCAACTTACCAATCCGTTTCCGGCGGCGGTAAAGAAGCGATGGATGAACTGTTTGAACAGACCAAAGGCATTTACATGAATGCACCGGCCTCTGAAAAACAGAAAGTCTTCACAAAACAGATCGCTTTCAATTGTATCCCGCACATTGATGTGTTCATGGATGACGGCGCGACCAAAGAAGAGTGGAAGATGAAAGTCGAGACTGCAAAAATCCTCAATCCAAACATCAAAGTCCACGCCAACTGCTGTCGTGTGCCTGCCTTCGTTGGTCACGCGGAATATATCAACATCGAAACCACCAAGCCGATTGACGAAGCGCGCGCGCGCGAAGTCATGGCTGCGCAAGATGGTCTCGTGGTTGTTGATCACCGCGCGGACGAAGGCTATGTGACTCAGGTTGAATGTGCAGGCGAAGATGCAACATACGTCTCACGTATCCGCAAGGACGACACTGTGGACAACGGCCTGTCTTTCTGGTGTGTCTCAGACAACCTGCGCAAAGGCGCGGCTCTGAATACTGTCCAGATCGCCGAAGCTCTGGTGCGTGATCACCTGAAAAAATAAGAAGCTGACGGCTTTTTAGAAGAAACGAAAAACCGCGATGTGGGCAACTGCGTCGCGGTTTTTGTACCTGATCAAAACACCTCACGAATAAACTTCAAAAACTCCTTCACCTTGCGCCCGTTTCGACCATTCGGCGGATAGAGGAACCAGATGGGGGCTTTGGTTTCGATCAGGCTGTTGGGCATGACTTCAATCAGATCACCACAATCAAGTTCTTTCTGGATGGCGAGGCGGGATTTGACGGCGAGGCCCAGACCGTTCAATGCCCCTTCGGTCAGGACGTCTGATCCGACCACAGAGATGGAGGAGGCAGAATTCACCCTGATCTGACATTTTCGCCCGTCCGCATTCTGTAGATCAAAACTGCTTTGCCACGGCAAATACACCCAGGGCAGTTTTTCCAGATCATTCAAGCAAGTCGGCACCTTGAAACGGTCAAACAATTTGGGGGAGGCGCAGATGATGCGTTCGTTGTCCGCCAGTTTCTGCGCAATCAGGGCGCTGTCTTCCAACGCACCGATGCGGATGCCGCAATCCTGGCCTTCTTCCACCAGCGACACCAGACGATCAACGGTCAGAAAATCTATGGCGAGTTTGGGATGCATCGCCTGAAATTTGGGGAGGTGCGGCATGATGAAACGGGACAGCACCCAGGGCGACACCGTAACGCGCAAATGGCCCTGCAACGGCGCATCCCCGCCACCAATATCAATTTCGGCCTGATAAAGGTCATCCAGAATCCCTTCAACCCGTTCCAGAAACAACAGACCTTCATCCGTCAAAGTCATGTTGCGATTATCACGATGAAACAGCAGAACGTTCAACGCCTGTTCCAGTTTACTCAGGCGGTAACTGGCCGTGGCAATGGATATCCCCAGTTCCCCGGCGGCTTTGGAAACACTGTTTCGCTTGGCGACAGCGACGAAGGTTTCAAGATCTGTGATGGCATACATTCGAATTTTTCAAACATAATTTTCAAAAATGCGGCATTTATTTAAAAATATTCAAAATGTAAGCTTTCGACAAATGAAAATTCAGTTGAGAGCAAACCCATGACACAACAAGACACTTATATCCCGCCCAAGGTCTGGCATTGGGACAGTGAAAACGGCGGGGCCTGGGCCAAGGTCAACCGCCCGATTTCCGGAGCAACCTATGAAGCCGACTTGCCCAAAGGTAAACACCCCTTACAGCTTTATTCTTATGGCACACCCAACGGGCAGAAAGTTGCGATCATGCTGGAAGAACTGCTGGAAGCAGGCGTAACCGAGGCTGATTATGACGCCTTCTTCATCGACATCACCGAAGGTGAGCAATTTTCCAGCGGATTTGTAGACTTGAACCCCAATTCCAAAATCCCCGCTCTTTTTGATGCAGAAAAAAACATCCGGGTGTTTGAGACCAGCTCTATCCTTTTGTATCTCGCAGAAAAATATGATCAGTTCCTGCCCCATGACCTATCTGAGCGCACAGAAGTGTTGAATTGGCTGTTCTGGTCCCACGGAACCGCACCATTTCTGGGCGGCGGCTTCGGACATTTCTATCACTATGCGCCTGCCAAGTACGAATATGCCATCAACCGATATGCGATGGAGGCCAAACGTCAACTGCACGTGTTGGACAAACAGCTGGCGGATAAAGAGTTTATCACGGGCGACAGCTACACCATCGCCGATATCGCCATCTGGGCCTGGTACGGCAATCTGGTACGCGGTGCGCTTTATAACGCGGCTGAATTCTTGCAAGTACAAGACTATCAACATGTTGTTCGCTGGGCAGAACAGGTCTGGCAGCGCCCGGCCGTACAACGTGGCCGCCGGGTCAATCGCGTCTGGGGCGACCCTGCTGAGCAATTGCGCGAACGCCACGATGCATCCGACTTTACTCCCAATTCTTAAAACCTGAAGGTATCCCCCCTATGTTGACTTTCTACTATCACCCGACCCCAAACCCCAACAAGATCGCCCTGTTCCTGGAAGAAAGCGGACTGGACTATGAACTGGTGCCCGTTGACACCATGAAAGGCGAACAACACACCGCTGAATTTCGCGCCATCAACCCCAACGGCAAGCTGCCTGCCATTGATGATGACGGGGTGATTGTGTTCGATTCCACCGCCATCCTGATGTATCTCGCACAAAAAACTGGCAAGTTTCTGGTCAAGGAAGAAGACCATCCCCAGCTTCTGTCCTGGTTGATGTTTATCGCGACAGGCCTTGGCCCCTATTCCGGCCAGTCCGTGCATTTTCACCACGCAGCGCCCGAAAAGATCGACTATGCCCGCAACCGTTATATGCGCGAGGCTGAACGTCACTATGAAGTGTTGGACAAGCACCTTGAAGGGCGTAACTTCATCGTCGGGGACAGTTATAGCATTGCTGATATTTCCGCCTGGGGCTGGATTGATAAAAACGTACCCGTTCTGGGTCAGGGCCGTCTGGGCGAATTCCCGAATCTGGAAAAATGGTACAACGCCATCAACAAACGCGACGCCGTCGCACGGGTCCGCACCGTTGGGAAAGATATTAACTTTAAAACAGAACCGGACGAGGCATCACGCCGTGCCCTGTTCCCATCGAACTACCCGAAATAACAGGATCTTCAACCGCAGGGGGGTATGTTACAAAACCGCGATATCCCCCCTTTCCTTTTACTTATCAAAAAGATGCCAACAATAAATACAATACAAGATTAAATTGCATAAAATGCAAGCAAACCTATAGATTGTTTACAAAAATCTAAATACAAGCTATCCTCACGCCCCATGATGATTATAAAGCTTGATAAAATGGTACTACGTCTCTTATGTGTCCTTGTTCTGCTGATGACATCGCAAGCACAAGCACAAGAATATGATTTCGATCTGATTATCCCGCTTAACCCGGAAAATTTCGGGGATAGTACAGAACAGCTGGAAGGTCCGACCGGACAGGTAATTGCCAAGGTTCTCCGACATAGCGAGCCGCCCATCAGTTATCGTTATTCGAGCCCGACCCATGGCTATGGTGCTTTTTTCAAAGGTAAATATGCTTGCGTAACCCCCGATGCGGCTGTCTATCATGACCCGGAAAAAGGTTATATCGAATCTCTTCCCATCCATGATACACATTGGGTTGCTGTTTATCATAAAGACACGCCGAAAATTCTGCAGAAAAATGACCTTTTGGGTAAAACTGTTGGCCTGATCTATCGTCAACACACCATGGGCGATGTCATCCCGCAAGTCGGTGCAAAGTATGAATTTCAACCAGACATCAAGATCAACCTGAAAAAACTGGTGCGCAAACGCATGGATGCGTTGGTTGTGCCACTGCTTGGCCTGGACACTGCTTTAGCCACAGACCCAAGTTTCAGCCAACTGAGCTATACCTCGACCCCGCCACTGGCTACAATCCCGGATCGGATCATGTGTCACGATACAAAACGTGGCCGTGAAGTGATTGAAATCGTCAATAAGGTTATCCCAAAAGTAACAAAATAAAGGCACTGGACAGTCTTTTGCCATCAATGACTTGTCAGTCTACATAACTCATGAGATGCTTGCCCAAATCCAAATGGCGCGAGATTAAAAGTTATGGCGAAATCAGAATTTACCACCTACACCTATGAAGTATCCACCTGTTCCAGAACAGGCCAGTGGGTTCTGGATACAATCTTTTCTGTCAAATGGCGCGCCATTGAACATGCCGAAAGTCTGGTAAACCAAAATAAATTCAGCGCGGTTCGCGTCACTTCTGAAAGCAGCGACCCTTCCGGTCGCACCAACGTTATTTTTGAACAAAAAACAGGCGTGCAAGCCAAAAATGAACTGTCCATTTCCCGCGTGGATGAAGCCCCGCCCTGTTCAGACATTCTGGATTATTACCAATTCCCGGCGCGCAAAACAGTTGGACGGTTGCTGAGACATTTTCTGAACACCCGCTCTATTTCTGCCCTGGAACTTCTGTTTGATTATGGCAATCTTCTATCCATTGAACGTCACGACACATTATTAATGCGCGCAACCCAACGCATTACGACCCTGCAGACACAAGGCAAACCAGACCTTGATTCTGCCGAGATTAACAACAGCCATCATGATGCCTTTGACCTGGTCATTCGCAAAGCCAAAATCCTGGATATGGACCGACGCCATTATCAGCTGCTGAAAGACAAAGGCGTCAAAGCCCTGCTGGATGATCTGGAAGATAAGAAACATTCAACCGACCCGCAAATCGCGCTTTACCACACTCTGTCCGTCGTGCTGAATGATGCAGCCGATTACAATAAAAAGCTTTTCGCCATACTGGAGCTACGTAAACAGGATGCCCCGGACAGCTTCCACCAGGTCCTGGATGAAGTCATCGCTGAATTGATGGACAACAGCGAAGTCATTGCCTCTATCTTGAAGATCAAACCCGAAGTCGGCCTGATTTGTGAATTCCTCATCAAACTCTGCATGGGGGAGGCCGAAGTTGATAAAAAATCCGATCCCTGCATTGAAATTCTGAATGAAGCCATGCTTGAAGACAGCCTGCCCATCACCAAAGAACTGTTGATGGATAAGGTGCGCGGTCAGCTGCGCAATATTTCGCCTTTGATGAAAAGTTCCGGCGAAGAAAACCGGGAATGTTTTGTGCGCATCGTACGATCGCTCAAAGAAAGAACCGGTTTTGTTGGCGGCCCGGACATGAGTGCAGCCATTACCTTACGTGCCAAAATCACCCTTAAATCCGGCCCCGATGATCTGGATATGGCGGAAAGTATCGAAAGCATCCTGGGCCTTGTCCCCGACCCGGCCATCCGCTTGGGCTACCTTCTGGATTTAAGCCAGTCTGATCTTAAGAAGAAATATGGCAAAAACTTAAATGCTGCTTTGGTTCGGGCAAACAAGAAGGTCCAATCTATCTCTTCACTAATCCCGGACTTGACCAAACCGAGTGATTCTTTCTGCGTTCTAAGCGGCATCATGTTCCGCCTGAATAACGGAAATTTCGAGCCAGAACTGAAATCCAGTCTGGAAAAAAAAGTCATTGAATATCTGAAAATGCTGGAGAATTCGATCGAAAGCGGTGAGCCCATCATTGATGAAAAACAGCCGGTCCTTGAAGACCCAAAACCTGCCAAAGACAAAAAGCCGTCCGCCAAAAATGAACAAGCAAATAAACTGACCAAAAACATTACGGTCAAGGCGGGTGATGTGATTTTCAAAGAAGGCGATAAAGCGGACAGCGCCTATATCGTCAAAAAAGGCTCCGTTGAAATTTCTAAAACCAAAAATGGATCAAAGGTCACGCTCATTACTTTGGGCACCAACCAAATCTTCGGTGAACTGGCCCTTTTGGAAGATAAACCGCGCAGTGCAACCGCCATTGCCGTCAGCAACTGCTTACTGACACGGGTCACCAAAAAGGCCTTGGACAGCCAGATGGAAGGCTTGAACGGCTTTGTCAAATACTGGCTGATGCACTTAAGCGACCGCGTACTGGACCTGTCTGAACGGATCGAAAAGTAAATAAGCTTATTTGGTCAGAAAGTCCCAGACGCAGTCCCAATCAGCACCGGGTGGCTGTTGTTTCAAATGATCAATGCGACCTTTAAAAATAGCAGGAACCGGGTCTGCAGGATCTTGGATTTCACAGGCCTCAAACGCCTTGATAGCACCGTCCCAATCCTGTGCCCGATAAGCCCTTAAGGCCGTATCAAACAGGGTTGTCTCCTGTTCATCTGCAAACAATTCATAAATCCGGGTCGGCTCGGTCTTTCCTTTTACCCGGATGAGATCAAGTTCACGCACATGGATGGTTTCACCTGCCAATTCACGTGTACGTTCAGAAATGATGATGTGGGTGCCGTAGTTTTTATTAGCCCCTTCAAGGCGGGAGCCCAAATTCACCGGGTCCCCAACCAAAGAATATTTCCGCGACGCCGAGGATCCGATATTTCCGGCAATAACCTCGCCTGTGGACAGACCTACACGCATATCGATATCCAGACCTTCTGCGCGTTCGCCCAGTTTTTCATGCACATCCTGCACAAACAGCTGGAAATTGTTCCGGGCATCCACAGCTGCTTTACAGGCGAGCAAGGCGTGATCATCTTCCCCTGAAAACGGGGGGCCCCAATATGCCATCACCGCATCGCCCATAAAGTCATTCACCACCCCATGATTGGCTGAAACCGCATCTGTCATGCGACCCAAAAACAGGTTCAGCATATCCACCAGTTCATCCGGTGACAGCTTTTCAGAGATAGAGGTATAGCCCTTCAGGTCAATAAACATGACCGTCATCTCATAGCGTTCCCCACCCAGATTACAAAAATCCGGCTTATCAATGAGCCTGCTGACAATGCGCGGGTCCATATATTTACCGAACGTATCCTTGATCCGTTCTTTGGTGCGCAACCCATCCACCATATTGTTAAAAGACGCGCTGAGTTTCCCCACTTCATCATGGGTCGTAATGGGTACTGCGATATCCAACTGTCCGATTTCCACCTGTTCATTAGCAGCCACAAGACGGCGGATATTTTTGACCAGCACAATGGTGATCATACTGGCAATCCCAAGCCCCAAAACAGAGGCAATCACGGTCATAACAGAATGGAAAACCAGCAACTTATATTCTTCTTCATCCGCGTTAGAAACCGAGGTTTCAGCCACATTTTCCACATGGACCCGAAGGGCAGAAATTTCCTTGTCAATCGCGGCCTGCTGTTTGTTGAGTTCCGGCAGAAGATCAATAAACTGCGCCATATCCCCACGGTCATGCAACTCCAGCAGTTGAATACTATGCACTTCAAACTGGCGATATTCCTTTTCGACATCCAGCAGGGTCTTTTTCAGATTGTCGAAGGTCTCATCAGGGTGATCGGCAAGGGCATCATTTTCAATAATATGATTGGCGCGATCAAAATTTCTCTCAATTCGGTCTTTCAAACCTTCCAGGCGCTGAATAGATTTTTCCGTATCATGGGGCAGAACAAAAAGTTGCTGCAGCAGAATTCCCTGTTCCAGAATACTGACGTTGATCTGGCCAATGGTGTCACTGAGCGGCAATTGTTTTTTCGCCACCAAATTCAGCTCATTACTGATATTTGAGGTGATGCGAAGGGAAAAAACGGACACAATCGCCATTAAAATCAATACAACGACAGCGACTGCAAAAATTTTATGCCCGATGTTGAGTTTCACGCCTTGCTCCTCAGCCAGATATTTTTATTTTGCACCTTCGCATATTTAAACATAATTATTATACTTACGAATAGAGGGATTATTTGCCAAGGACACCAAAATGAAAGATTATTCGCGACGTACCTACAAAGAAGGTGAAATTATTTTCTCCCAGAACCAACGTGCGGGTGAAGCCTATCTCATCACCTCGGGCAAGGTTCGCCTGGAAGTCGATAAAAATGGTGAGATCAAGGAAATCGACACCATTGGCAAAGGTGCCATGTTTGGCGAGATGGGCGTAATCTCTGATTCCAACCGCATGGCCGCTGCTGTTGCTGTCAGTGACACGAACGTTTTGACGTGCAGCCGCAAAGAATTCCACGACCGTCTCAGCCAACTATCAAAAGACAGACGCGATGCGGTCCAGTTCCTGATCCTTTATGCACAGGAACTCTTGCCGTTTGAACTGATGGAAAACCGCCCCGATGGCGATAAAGATATCGAACGTGACAAAATCGCCTATTATCTCATCAAAAAAGCTGATGATGTGGAAGACTTGGATGTATTCCTGAAGGGGCTTTACAAAGTCCTGATCAACTACGCTGAACGCCGCATCCCGCCTGATTTCACTCCGGAAGAAGCGTAATCCGTAAAATAGGAAACAACCAACGTTCACTACTCCAGATTTAAATAGTCATTAGGCAATTACATCTGGACATACTTTTTGAGACAGATACACTTGATAGAAATGTATTTGTTGGCTGTTCTATGAAACTGGTTCGATTGTTCCTTATTCTGTTCGTCGCCTTTTTCACCACACCCTCGCGTGCGGATACCTTTCGACTTGGCCTCTTGCATGCTGATCCTGAGATTTTTTCCTATGAAATTAGTGTGATTGAACTGGCGCTCAAAACAACAGACCCCGACCATCAACTTGAGCTAATTCCACTCGCCAATACGTCACAGGAACGGGTTCTCAACATGCTGGAAAACAGACAAAACATCGATATGTTCTTTACGGGCTATTCCCGGGAACGAGAGTTGCGTTTTCTACAAATCGATATTCCGCTAACCCGTGGTCTTTTGGGCGCTCGGGTTTTTATCCGCAAGAAAGGAGAAAGGTTCGTTATCAACAATCTGTCTGACCTGCAACGTCACACCATTGGGTCCGGCATTGGCTGGCCGGATACAACCATTTTTGAAAGCGCCGGGTTCGATGTCATTTCATCCACCTATGACAATCTCTGGCGCATGCTAAACCATGGCCGTTTCCGCCTGTTTAACCGGGGCATCAACGAAGCCTATGTTGAAATCGATCAACAGGCGCGAAAAGGTTATGATTTTGAAATTCAGCCCGATGTCATCCTGTTCTATCCGTTTGATTACTTCATTTATTTAAATAGAGAATCAACGGCGCTTAAAGACATTCTGGAATCGGGTCTGCGCACAGCCTATGAGAACGGAAGCTTTATGTCGAATTTCAACACACACCCAAACACGGCCAAAGCCTTAAAAAAAATCCAGTCTTTTTCAAAAGTCTTTCAGATACCAAACCCGCTCTTATCAAGGCGTGTCAAAAATATCCCTGCCCGTTTCTGGCACAATCCGGTTCAGTAACCGACTTTAAGCGTTGCCCGCACATTCAAACAACGCACATGCCATCGCATCATGGGCAGGCATGTTGTTGAAGGCGGCAAACTGGAAGGCTGGATAGAAACGTTCACATTCACCAAGACCGGTCTGGATGATGTCTTCCAGTTCGGCTGCTTTGCTTGCCGTAGACCCATTCATCAGGATAGTGTGACGGAACGCGGGCGCATGAATGCCCGGGACCACAGCAAAGTGACCGATCCACAACTTGGCATTAATCAATGCCAGCAAATCATTGACTGTGGAGGCTTCATTGTTTGGCAAACGCATATCCAAAGAACAGGTAATATGCAGGGACTGAAATTCTGCTGACCAGGCAAACTGAACTGCATAAGTGCACCAGTCGCCCACGCTTTCCATAATCAGATCACCATTGCTGGCTGTTTCCAGAACCCAGCCACGTTGATCGGCCAAAGTTTCAAGCACATCAAGGCCACGGTTCTGAGCGGATGGGGATACCTGTTCCAATAAAGTCATTGTTTGTTCAAATCTTTTTTTGTTTGTGTTCTGCGCCTGACCCTAAACAAAAAAAGGGCCCGTGCAAGGCCCTCGTGGATTCGAAAAAAAGATTCCTGTGGATAAAAATGTGGAAGAACCGCGTATGAATTTCAGCGACTCCGCAGCCCCTCTATCTTCCACTTAACTTGTTTATTTTTTTGATTTTTTTAGCGCTGCTTCCAGCTCGTCAATGCGGGCGATCAGGGCGTCCTGTTCAGCACGTGCTTTGGCGGCCATGGCTTTTACGGCTTCAAATTCATCACGTGGCACAACGTCCATATCTGCCATAACCCGTTCAATTTGTTGACGAATCATGCCATCGATTTCTTCGCGCACACCGGAAAAAGTGCTCACAGCACCACTGGCAACTTTGGCCATATCGTCGAAAATGCGGTTTTTGCTCTGCATGGATCAGATCCTTTTGGCTATAGCGAATCGGTGCGGCATTATGGCATGGGATTTTTGATGTGCAAGTCTTGCTTGATGAATGTGCATAATCGGACATATAACAGGCAGGTCAGTATAAAAAGCAGAGCTCCTGCGCAAAAATAAGGTAAAGAAGATGTTTGTTGTCACAGGTGGTGCCGGATTTATCGGTTCTAACATTGTCGCTTCCCTGGAAGAACGTTATCCGGAAGAAAAGATCGTTGTCTGCGACCGTCTGCGCGACGGGGTAAAATGGCAAAATATTGCCAAGCGCGACCTTTATGACATTGTGCACCCCGACGACCTGTTTGAATTTCTGCAGCAATATAGCGCGGACATCAAAGCCATCTTCCACATGGGCGCGATTTCAGCAACCACGGAAACCGACGCCGATAAAATCTTGGAAAACAACTTCCATCTGACCACCGCCCTGTGGGACTGGTGTGCGGATCAAAACGTGCGCTTTATCTATGCCTCTTCTGCTGCCACATATGGCGACGGCGAAAACGGCTTTGATGATTTTGAAGACCGCAAGAACCTGTCCGGCCTTCGTCCGCTCAATGCCTATGGCTGGAGCAAACATCTGTTTGATCGCACCGTAGCACGCTGCAAAGACGAAAATGGATCGACCCCACCGCAATGGGCTGGCCTTAAATTCTTCAACGTCTATGGTCCCAACGAATATCATAAAGGCGGGCAGAAAAGTGTGGTCGCCCATGTTTTCCCACAGGCGAAAGCAGACGATCTCTGTAAACTGTTTAAATCCCACCACCCGGATTATGAAGACGGCGGACAGCTGCGTGACTTCGTGTGGGTGGGCGACGTGGTTGACGTGATCCTGTGGCTTTATGAAAACAAAGATGTCTGTGGCCTGTTTAACGTGGGCACGGGCAAGGCACGATCCTTTAAAGACCTGGCAACCGCAGTTTATGTCGCCCTTGATAAAGAACCCATGATCCAATACGTGCCAACACCGGAAAATATCCGCGACAAATATCAGTATTTCACCGAAGCCAATATGGATAAACTGCGCACGGCCGGATACGACAAAAATTTCACCAGCCTGGAAGACGGCGTGCGTGATTATGTGCAGAATTATCTCAATAAAGACGATCCCTTTAAATAAGACAGGAATGACATTATGGCATTGGCCATTCCCTTTCCCATGATCGACCCCATCGCCCTTGAAGTCGGGCCTGTTGCGATCCGATGGTACGCGCTTGCTTATCTCGCGGGCCTTGTTGGTGGCTGGCAATATATCAAATGGCAGGTCAAATCCTTCCCCGGCAACATCACCCACGAACATGTGGATGACTTCCTGTTCTGGGCCACCATCGGTGTGGTTTTGGGCGGGCGTCTTGGATATGTGCTGTTTTATAATTTCGACTATTTCAGCCACAACCCGCTGGCGATCCTGCAGGTCTGGAACGGCGGCATGTCTTTCCACGGCGGGTTCATGGGCGTGGTGGTCAGTGCCATCCTGTTCTGTAAAAAACACAAATTGCCCATGCTTACTTTCGGGGATTTGCTGGCCTGTGGCGCACCGATCGGTCTGTTCTTTGGCCGCATTGCCAATTTCGCCAATGCCGAACTTTATGGCCGCACAACCGATGTGCCCTGGGGCGTTGTCTTCCCCAATGGCGGGCCAGAACCACGTCACCCAAGCCAACTTTACGAAGCCCTGATGGAGGGACTAATGCTGTTTGTCCTGCTGTTCATCCTGTCGCGCCGGGAACACTTACGCCAATCAGCTGGCCTGTTCGTCGGGCTGTTCATCGCCGGATACGGTATTGCCAGATCCATCGTTGAGATTTTCCGCCAGCCAGATGCCCATATCGGGTTCTTAAGCGGGGGTTCCACCATGGGGCAATGGCTATCTGTACCCATGATCCTGATCGGCCTGTATCTGGTAATCCGCGCACTGCGTTCCAAATCGGAAACCCCTGCATGACCGACTTGCGTAACATTCTTTATCGCGAGATTGAGGCAACGGGGCCGATTTCTGTTTCAGACTTCATGACCCAATGTTTGTGTCACCCAAAGTACGGCTACTACATGACCCGTGACCCCTTTGGGGCCAAAGGTGATTTCACCACCGCACCGGAAATCAGCCAATGCTTTGGGGAACTTCTGGGCCTGTGGGCGGCCATCACCTGGCAGCAAATGGGCAGCCCGAAAGCTTTCCATCTGGTCGAACTCGGCCCCGGGCGCGGCACGTTGATGAGTGATGCTTTACGTGCGGTTAAGATGGTGCCGGGCTTTCTGGAGGCTGCACAGGTTCATCTGGTCGAAATCAGCCCGACCCTAAAAGAAAAACAGAAAGAAACTTTAAGCGATTTTGACATCATCTGGCATGACAGCGTGACTGACATCCCTGATGGCCCCGCTATCTTTATTGCCAATGAATTCTTCGATGCTTTACCCATCCGCCAATTTGAAAAAGGTGAAAAAGGCTGGGCGGAACGATTTATTGATATTGATCCAGACAACGACAGCTTACGATTTGTCCTGCAATCAGACCAAGCCGCAACGGCCCTGATGCCTGCGCCTTTGGAAGATAAAGAGAGTGTGGGAGACAGATTTGAAATCTCCATCGTTTCCCAATCCATCGCCCATATGCTGGCGGACCGGATCCAGAATCAAAGTGGTGCCGTGCTTGCGCTTGACTATGGCTATGCAAAACCGGCCTTTGGTGAAACCTTGCAGGCCCTGAAAGACCATAAATATATCGACGTGCTGGAAACACCGGGCGAGGCTGATTTGACGGCCCATGTGGATTTCAACACATTGGGTAAAAGCTTTACAGAAGGTGGCGCCAAAGTCTGGGGACCGATGGGACAGGGCGAGTTTCTGGAACAGCTTGGCATAACCCAGCGCATGCAGGCCCTGTTGGAAAATGCCAAGGACGATCAAAAGGACGATATCGTTGCCGCCCACAAACGGCTTTGTTCACCCGAAGAAATGGGAAGCCTGTTTAAAGTCATTTGCGCAACCCACCCCAACCACCCCGCCCCCCCAGCCTTTGAAGGTTCTTAAAGCTAATGAGTGACACAGACGAAAAACTACCGCAGCTTACCGCAAAAAACATCACCGCAACCCACGGCTTTTTCACCCGTGAAGGCGGGATCAGTAAGGGCATTTATAACAGTCTCAATTGTGGGTGGGGGTCCGATGATGACTTAAAAGACGTACTGACCAACCGCGCGCTTGTCACCCAGGCTCTTGGTCCCAATGTGTCTGATCTTTTAAGTGCCGCTCAGGTACATTCCAACCGCGTCCAGATTGTAGACAAAATTTGGAGCCGCGAGCGCGCCCCCGAACTGGACGCCATGGTCACCAAAATGCCAAATGTGGCCCTCGGCGTTCTTGCTGCTGACTGCGCCCCTGTTCTGTTTCATGATCCGATAAATCGGATCATCGGTGCTGCACATTCAGGATGGAAAGGTGCTTTCGGCGGGGTTCTTGAAAACACTGTCAAAGCCATGGAAGAAATCGGCGCAGTTCGTACAAACATTAACGCCGCTGTCGGCCCCTGCATCCATCAGGCTTCCTACGAAGTAGATGGGGGGTTTAAACAAACTTTCTTAAATCATGACCCGGCCTTTGAGAGCTATTTCACAGACGGTAAGGCTGAAAACAAGTATCAGTTTGACCTGCCCGGTTTTGTAAAAGCCAAGCTGGACGACCTGGGTCTCGCCAGCGTTGAAGCCAGCCCGGCAGATACCTATGGCGACGAAAAAAAGTTCTTTAGCTATCGTCGTACCACCCATCGGAATGAGGCGGACTACGGTCGCCAGATTTCGGCTATTGTACTGGATTAATCATGCCCTATCTGATCATGCTCATGTTTATGTCGATGGCCGCTATTCTCTTTTCCTGTGTGATGATGGTCTGATCTAGCCATGCGTCTTTTATCCTGCCTATTCCTGCTTTTTTTTGTGGCAAGCTGTACACAAGCCCCACAACCGTTTCGCCACAGCCGCACCGGGGTTGATACCTCGGGCCTGCGTCTGCGCGATGCAGGGATTGTCAAAATCCTGCCCATGGAAGGGACATCCATCCCCATGGGGAAAATTCTGGCAAGCAGTCTGGCGGATAGTCTGGGCGCACGAAACATTCCCGCCACATCCAATCCCTTAAAGAACCCAAGCTATCATGTGCGCGGGCAAGTACTTTTGGATTTCAATTCAGGGCGCAAAAACCATATGGGCAGCATTTATTGGACCTTTATGGATCGAAGCAAAAAAGTCATTCATGAATCGTCTCAGGAAATTCGTGGGGATGTCTATCAATGGGAATATGGTGATCAAAAACTGATCGATGATCTGGTGGAAAATGCCGCAGACCAGTTTGCAGGCTATCTGCAGGATGAAAATGAGAAAAAGGCCGTCGAACTGGACCCCAAAGACAGGCCAGTCACCTTCACCATTACCCAAATCGAAGGCGCATTGGGCAGTGGCGAAGCGGAATTGCGCAAAGCCATGGGGCTGACGCTGCGTCAATTTGGCGCAAGTGTGCGCCGACAACCAAACGAACACACCTACCGCCTGAGTGCAGACATCGACATTCTTGATCCGTTTGAAGGCAAGCAACGCATTATTATTGCCTGGATCGTCAAGGATGCAGAAGGCAAAGAACTGGGACGCGCGCGCCAAAATAACCAGTTGGACGCAGGTGCTTTTGAAGGCCGCTGGGGGCGTCTGGCCTATGATATCTCACGCGCGGCCATGCCCGGTATCGGACAAGTGGTTGAACGCCACCGTTCAGAACAGGCATTTGAAGCGAGTCGCGGCCAACGTGGCACATCGGCTGCACCGGGACATAGAAAACGCCTGACCCTGCCACCATTTTAAGGCGCTGTAAGGCGCAGGGAGTCTTCGTTTTGTCACAATAATGCCTTTATTGATGAATAAGGCGTTTACACAGATGGGCGGCGTTGTTATGTTGCGAAAAATTCTCGGGTACATCAACTTTAGGGCTAGATTTTCACATGAAAATCCTTACTGGTAACGCAAACCGTCCTTTAGCCGAAGCGATTGGTAAAGAGCTTGGCATTCCTCTCACCGAAGCGAGCGTAAAGCGCTTTTCCGATCAGGAAGTTTTCGTAGAAATTCTCGAGAATGTCCGTGGCGAAGATGTTTTCATCGTGCAGCCCACATCCTATCCAGCAAACGACAATATGATGGAACTTCTGGTGACCATTGATGCGGCCAAACGCGGATCAGCCCGTCGTATTACCGCAGTCGTGCCTTACTTCGGCTACGCCCGTCAGGATCGCAAAAGCGCTCCGCGTTCCCCGATTTCTGCCAAGCTGGTGGCCAACCTGATCACAACAGCCGGTGCTGATCGCGTCCTGACCATGGACCTGCACGCAGGCCAAATCCAGGGCTTCTTCGACATTCCGGTTGATAACCTGCACGCTGCCCCGGTATTTGCCCGTGACATTGCGGAAAATTACGAAAAAGACAATCTGCTGATCGTTTCACCTGACGTGGGGGGTGTGGTTCGCGCCCGTGCAATCGCCAAACGTCTGGATGCAGGTCTTGCCATCATCGATAAACGCCGCGAACGCGCAGGTGTTTCTGAAGTGATGAACGTAATCGGGGATGTGGAAGGTATGAACTGTATCCTCATCGACGATATCGTCGATTCTGGTGGTACGCTCTGTAACGCAGCCCAAGCGCTGCTGGAAAACGGTGCAAAAAGTGCATCTGCCTACATCACACATGGTGTTCTGTCCGGCGGTGCGGTTTCACGTATCACTTCTTCTGCTTTGCAGGAACTGGCCATCACCGATTCTATTCAGGGCACAGAACAAGTGCTGGAAGCGGGCAACATCCGCCCGATCTCCATCGCGCCGATCCTGTCAGAAGCCATGAAGCGCATTCATGACGAACAATCAATTTCCTGCCTGTTTGATTAATCAAACACAGCGATAACAAATTCAAAAAGGCTATCCATACCGGGTAGCCTTTTTTGTTGCCCAAACCGTCATCCCCAACTTGATTGAAGATCCAGTCACCCTGTATGGTTTTCTGGGTTCCCGCTTTTGCGGAAATGACATAACGGATGTATTTTATGGACCAACTTCTCTGGATTGCCCTTTTTATCTTTCTTTTTGCCGGCACCATCAAAGGGACAGTTGGCATTGGGCTGCCGACAGCCTCCATTTCAATCCTGTCGCAATTTTATGATCCCTTTACCGCAATCTCTCTGGTGATTTTTCCGGTCATGGTCTCCAATTTCTGGCAGGTCTATCGCAGTAAAGATGTGATGCGCATTGCGCGGACCTACTGGCCCTTTGCCCTGATGCTAACGATCTTCATCATGATATGTACGCAGCTGTCAGCAAATATTCCGGTCAACATCATCATGATTATTCTGGGGACGGTGATTATCCTCTTTTCGCTCACCAGCCTGTTTGTTCATCCGCCCGAACTCCCCGCTCGCCTTGATCGCCCGGCGCAGTTTATTGCGGGAACTCTTGCCGGGATTATGGGTGGCTTTACCGCCATCTGGGCACCTCCCATGGTGATTTATCTGGTCTCCAGACGGATCGAAAAAGATGATTTTGTGCGCGCCACAGGTTTCCTGCTCAGTATGGGCAGCATCCCTTTATGTATCGGATATTGGATCAACGGCTTCATGACAGGGCCGCTTGCCAGCACGTCTTTGTTGATGATTGTCACGACCCTGCTTGGATTTACGATTGGGGAGATGATCCGCAAGAAAATCAACCCGGATAAGTTCCAGAAAGTCGTGCTGATCATCTTCCTGTTGATGGGACTAAACATCATTCGTAAGGCCCTGCTATGAAAACACTGATGATCATCGCCTTGGTGTTCGGGCTGGGATATAGCCTTCTGGTCCTGCTGGTCTGGAGCTTTCAACATCGTCTTGTCTTTTATCCGAGTCATGATTTCTACGCGGCACCGGACGCCATCTCCCTGCCTTTTGAAGATGTCTTTATGACCACCGAAGATACCGTCAAAATCCATAGTTGGTTTGTACCCGCACGTCCCAGCCAGCGCCTGGGCACCATCCTGTTTTTCCATGGCAATGCAGGCAATATCACCCACCGTCTGGACACCATCCGTCTTTTCAATCAAATGGATCATGATGTCTTTATCATTGATTATCGCGGCTATGGTCAAAGTGAGGGAGCGGTTTCTGAATCAGGCACCTATAAAGATGCCACCGCTGCATATGACTATCTGACAATTGAGCGTCAAATCCCCGCAGATGAGATCGTGATTTTTGGTCGATCACTGGGTGGCGGGGTCGCAAGTGAACTGGCGACCCGCAAACCATCGCGCGCTGTCATTCTGGAATCGACCTTTACCTCCATTGCTGATATGGGTGTTGCAACCTATCCCTATCTGCCCGTGCGCCTTCTGTCGCGCATCCATTATCCCAACCTGAAGAATATTGAAAAGATTGAGGCTGATATCCTGATCATTCATAGCACTGAAGACGAACTGATCCCCTATGACCATGGCCGCATTCTTTTTAAAAAAGCCAAAGAGAAAGCCCGTTTCCTGCAAATCAGTGGCGATCATGGCAATGGTTTCATGACCAGCGGGCGGACCTATACAGAAGGCCTCTTTACTTATCTTGAGGAAATCCAAAGGAAAACAACGCCCGGTCGTTGACTCTGACGCTCATTTGCTGTATCACGCGCGCTTACGTTCACGGGGCACCCCTGGAGGCACCGTGTATTTTTATCGAAAGAATTTAAGGAAACAGCTATGAGCTATGTTCTAACTGCACAAAAGCGTGAGACAGCCGGCAAGGGGGCAGCCCGCGCAATCCGTCGTGAAGGCCAAGTTCCGGCCGTCATCTACGGTGACAAAAAAGACCCTGTAAGCATCTCTATCAGCCCGAAAGAACTGTGGGTACAACTGCACACTGGTCAGACTTTCTTTGCGTCCACTGGTGAAATCCAGATCGGCAAATCCAAAGAAACTGTTATCTGCCGTGACGTTCAGTTCCACCCGGTAACAGACCAGCCTCTGCACGCTGACTTCCTGCGTCTGGGCAAAGGTGCAAGCATCACTGTTTCTGTTCCTGTAAACTTCATCAACGAAGACCAGTCCGAAGGCATGAAGCGCGGCGGTGTTCTGAACGTTGTACGTCACGAAGTTGAAGTTGTTTGTCCGGCAACAGCTATTCCGGAAAGCCTCGAAGTTGATCTGGCTGGCCTGGCTGTTGGTGACAGTGTTCACATCTCTGCAGTTACACTGCCAGAAGGTGTTACACCAACGATTACTGACCGTGACTTCACTATCTGTTCTGTTGCTGCACCAAGCTCTGGTGAGAAAGCAGCCGTTGAAGAAGAAGGTGAAGAAGGCGAAGAAGAAGCAGCTGCTGAAGAGTAAGGCTTGTTCTTATGATTTTGTTGGTCGGATTAGGCAACCCTGGTGGGAAATACGCCAAGAACCGCCACAACATCGGTTTTATGGCGCTGGACAACATTGTCCGGCGCCATTCCTTTGGGCCCTGGCGCTCAAAGTTTTCCGGTCAGATGTGCGAAGGCAACATCGACGGATGCAAGGTTCTGGCCCTCATGCCGGAAACCTTTATGAACGAGTCGGGACGTTCTGTTGCAGCGGCCGCTCGCTTCTATAAAATTGATCCGGAACAGATCATCGTTATGCATGACGAACTGGATCTCGCTTTTACCAAAATCAAAGTCAAAACCGCAGGCGGCCACGGCGGTCACAATGGTCTGCGCAGTATTGATGCCCATATGGGTAAAAACTATAAACGCGTGCGCTTAGGCATCGGCCACCCCGGCTCCAAAGAACGCGTACACGGCCATGTGCTTGGTGACTTCGCCAAAGGTGAACAGGCCGAACTTGAAAAAATGCTGGATGTCACCAGCCAGCTGATCGGCCTTGTCTGCGACAATAAAGACACCGATTTCATGAACCGCTATGCGCTCGACATGCACCCCCAGCGCCCGAATAAGCCAAAGGGCGAGAAAGCAGAGGCGCAAGCTGTGCAAGGCAAAAAGAAAACTGACGAGAAGGTCGAGGACGACTCGCCTTTTGCAGTGTTGAAAAAGCTTAAGTGAGTCGTCCAGTCTGAATCCCTATTCTGCGGCAACTTCTTCAAGAGGATTTACCCAACAACCTGAGCAGGCTGCGTCAAAGAAAGTGACCTCAATACCAGTATCTCGAAATTTTCTTTGAACACTGGCCATAAAATCTTCACCTGATTGTGTTTGAGGTTGATGCACGGAACAGGCAATTCTCTCGTAATTACCGTTCATAATTTGGTCAATAATATGCTGTTCCTGTGGTCCCATCGACCAACCATAAACAGTCAATGAGGGACCTGAATTCGGAAGCGCATTTTGATAAACATCAGACAGATATTTATTATTAATAATATTGCGCTTCTTGCTCTCACTATTTCCATCACAAATAATGAGTGGTGGATTTTTTTCAGCTTCCCAATTATCAATAATTGTTTCTAGGTAACTTGCCCCTTCATCATTAATAATTTTCTTTACTGACCTTTCTTCACCAATCAGCAATGATAATGCACCGTGAGGGTAAAACACCAAGGAGACTTTTTGATTCGGTATCTGGGAACTTCTCAAATACCCCCAATTGAACTCAAACCCCCCTCCTGCTTTAACAAAACAATCCTTAAACTTGTGTGTATTTTGGTTGTCATTTGAATGCATCATTACCCAATAAGTAATCAGGTCATAATTTAACGAAAATATGGTTTTAAATTGAGATAAAAACGTCGCTATTTCACCAAAGTAAGGTAAAGCATCGGTATAAGTACAATGTGCTGACCGAACAGCCTGTGCCAACGCCCCTTGAATAGTCTCATATGCCTGTCCAATAGCATCGCTTTCTATATCCAAAACGTCATTAACCTGTTGAGCATACCAAAGTTTCCTCAAAAGGTTCTCAAAATCTTCAGTTTTGAACCTCTCGAAAAGTTGGGTAAGCTCTTCATTAACATGACCGTCTTGGCGAGCTTTCTCCAATAGAGAGCGATAAGCGAAAGCTCCTGACACTGCCCGGCTACCACCATTACCAACAACAATTGCATCATTAAAATTATCTTTAATGTCAATCCACTTCTGAATCATTTACGCTGATAACATCTATTTCTAAATGCTTCCCCTGATAGTATTTATAATCAGAGGTTTAAATATCATTAGATTGTATAATATTCAACAAAAGCTTCTTAAAATAAAAAAAGACGTCAGGCCCGAGGATTTGTAGGGGACATGACCTGACGCCAAGTGATGCGAACTTACGGGAGAAGTCGCATTGTCCTTTGTCAGGTTCTGATTAGTCTTTTGAGGATGCGATATAATTTTGCACACCGACCCAGTGATTTTCTCGGCAGATTTGCTCTGCTTCTTTTCGCCCCAAAGCTTTGAGTAAACGTTTGGAAAAAGCTTCGATATAGTCACCGTTTTTTTCTGCGACTCTATCTGGGTAGGCCATCATTTTTTGCACATCAAACTCCACAGTCTCTCGTGATAAATGGTATTACCATTATATAAAATCTGTGCAGGTCATCTGCCTTTTATGAAGCCATTCGCCCGTCTTTATCCTTAAATTTTCAGAAATTGCGGGACGTCAGAATTGCGCTTTAAATCTCAATCGTCATCTGCTGTTCTTTCCCATGGCAGCAAACATGCAATTGATAAGAACTATTATCGTCCTCGGTTTTCCCCGGGCCTTCACCTGTTACATGCAGGTCGCTGCTGAACCAGCGGTTCCAGCCTGTGCTTGATTTTTCAATGCCGTCGTCGGTGATTTTATAAGTTGCATCAATAAACTGAATTTTCTCAACTGAAACCAATGTATCCGTCCCATAGTCGTCCAGCAAATCAGTAATCGTGCCTTTTTCCAGATCAAAAACAAATTCATCGGCCCAGCCCCAGTAAAAGGCCGTGTCCTTGCCGGTACCACCAATGATCAAATCATCACCACCACCGCCTTCAATCCGGTCATTGCCTGCCCCGCCGATCAGGACATCATCCCCATCCCAGCCAAACAGATTGTCACGACCTGCCCCGCCCATGATCAAATCACTTTCCCAACTGCCGCTGAGATAATCTTTCTTGTTGCCGCCTTCACGGATCAACCCTTCAATGGCGATGATATCGATCGGGGTTTCAATGGGAGTTTCCTCCATGTCTGGGATCGTCAAGGTGGCTTCCTGAACATGATTAAGCTGTTTTTGCCCCTCTTCCAGCAACAGGTCTTCTTTTTCCCCCTTTTCAAAGGCCGTTCCGGCAAGCACATCAGCTTCTTCCGGTACCACCTCTGCAACCTCGGCAGTTTCTTCTGGCGTGCTGGACGCGTCGGGCGCTGTTTCTGCCATCCCCTGTTCTTCTTTGGAAGACTGAGCCAAATAACGTTCTTTAAAAAAGCGCAATATCTCTTCTAAAATTTCATAGCGTTCAGTTGTGATTTCCCGGGTTGCCCCATAACTTGCCTGGAACACATAGCTCCCCTGAGAAGCCTGTAAGAAAAGTATCCCGTCATCAACGTTATTGTCCTGACCGAAATGCAGGTAGCTGTCTTTGAAGGTCAGAATTTCCACGTCAACCAGTGTTTTGATTTCAGAGTCATTGCTGACTTCAACCCGGCCATTGGCAAGTTCACGGATTTTATAGGCCGCAAGCTTATCGGCAAACTGAACTTCGTCAAACCCCGGGCCACCCAAGACCACATCATTGCCAAGGCCCGGTTCGAAATAGTCATCGCCTTCCCCGCCATCCAGCACTTCCTTGCTGCGCCCGCGCGAGATAATCTGGTCATTACCGGGACCTGCATTAATCTTGTAATAGACATCCGCATTCATCATAGAATTCAGGATGACCATGTCATTACCCGCATGGGTGAAAATCTGCAGGCTGGATTTATCTTTTGTCTCAACAGCCGGGTTAATTTCGATAAAATCATCACCGCGATGGGTTCTAAGCAGCGCATTTTTTACATCATTCAAAACGATATGTGATTTCTCATCCCCACCAAAAAGCGCGGTGACATTTTCATAGCCATAGGTCAGCAGCATCCCCTTGTCGCTGGAAAAAGCTTTCAGCGTCTGATCACCTGTTTCAGTGTCATTTACAGAGGTTTCGACTTCGGCATTACTCACCACATAATCACGTGACAGGCCTTGCGGTGTTTCTTCACGGCCATCAACGGCCAAGGCAATGTCGTTCCACCAGTTTTGTACGACTTCAATCCATTTCATCAGTTATCCCGTTCATCGTCTCGGTATATTTTTATTGTTGCTTTTTGGTTTATCCAGTTTAGGAGTTATCAACTTTTTACGATAAAAAGGTATACGATAAAAAATCCAAAACCAACGGATTTATGTGGACTTTGAACACAAATGTATGCCTTCAAACGGTCTTTCTAAATCTTAAATTACCCTCTTCCATCCTCCTCAATTCCTGATATTCAAATTTTCATAAATTTGTCATTTATTATTTCGATATTTCGACTATAATCGAAATATGAAAACTGAAAATGTCGTCCATATACTGTCTGCTCTGGCTTATGAAGCCCGGTTGGACATTTATCGATACCTTGTGCGAATCGGACCCGATGGTGCAGCCGCCGGAGATATTGCGGCTGCCTGTGATATCTCAGCCTCCACCCTGTCGCATCACCTCAATCAAATGCGCAGCAGTGGATTGGTGGACCGTGAACGCAAGGCACGATCACTGATCTATTCGGTTAATTTTGACGCCATGAACGATCTGATCGGATTTCTGTCCGATGAATGTTGCGAAGGCAAACCTGAACTTTGTTTAGACCAAAAAGGAAATGAAACATGACAATCCGTGTTGCCATCAATGGCTTTGGCCGTATGGGTAAACTGGTCCTGCGTGCAGGCTGGAACACA
The DNA here is from genome assembly GCF_033100395.1 of Terasakiella sediminum. Lineage (NCBI taxonomy): Bacteria > Pseudomonadati > Pseudomonadota > Alphaproteobacteria > Rhodospirillales > Terasakiellaceae > Terasakiella > Terasakiella sediminum. The sequence goes on from NZ_JAWLVJ010000001.1 coordinate 112,488, forward strand.
CCCGGCATCGAATTTGTCCATATCAATGAACCCAACGGCGGTATCGATTGCGCTGCCCACCTGTTGCAATTTGATACCGTACACGGGACTTGGGATCATGACGTTTCGTATGAAGACAAGACCCTGATCATTGATGACCAGCATTTGTCTTTTACCGAAGAAACAGCACCGGATGCGGTCAACTGGGCGGATATGGGGATTGATATTCTGCTGGAATGTTCAGGCCGATACCGTACCGATGAATTGCTGCAGCCGTTCCTGGATGCGGGCATCAAAAAGGTTCTGGTTTCCTGCCCGGTGAAAACTGATGGCGCGCTGAACCTGGTCTATGGGGTCAACGAAGACCTGTATGATAATGACACCCACAATATCGTGACGGCTGCATCCTGCACCACCAACTGTATTGCGCCCGCCATCAAGGTGCTGCATGAAAAAATCGGGATTGAGCGAGGTTCCTTCACCACCATTCACGATCTGACCAACACACAGGTCATCATCGACAGCCCACATAAAGACCTGCGCCGGGCCCGAAGTGGGGTGAATTCCCTGATCCCAACCACCACCGGATCCGCCACTGCTGTTGCGGTGATTTACCCGGAACTGAAAGGCAAGCTGGACGGTCATGCGGTGCGTGTCCCGTTGCTGACAGGTTCGCTGACCGATTTTGTCTTTGAGATGAAACGCGAAGTCACCGCCGAAGAAGTCAATCAGCTGTTTAAAGAAGCCGCTGAAGGGGAATTAAAAGACATTCTCGGCTATGAACACCGTCCGCTAGTTTCCACCGATTTCACCACAGATGCCCGTTCTGTCATCGTGGACGGTCCCAGCACCGTTGTGGTCGATGGGACGCATTTGAAAGTGTATCTCTGGTACGATAACGAATGGGGTTATGTAAACCGCATGATGGATATCGCCCATATGATGGCTGAAAAACTGTCATGAGTGACCTCAAGAACTATGCCTGCGTAACCGCCAGCTATTGGGGGTTTACGCTCTCTGATGGTGCGTTGCGCATGCTGGTCCTGCTGCATTTCCACCATCTGGGTTACACCCCGCTTGATCTCGCTTTCCTGTTCCTGCTTTACGAAGCCATGGGGATTGTCACGAACTTTGTCGGAGGATGGATCGGCGCACGATTTGGCCTGCGCCTGACGCTATTTGCCGGGCTTGCCACACAGATTGTAGCTTTGACCATGCTGTCCTTACTACAGGATAGCTGGGCCATTTCTTTATCTGTCGCTTATGTTATGGCCGCCCAAGCCCTAAGCGGGGTCGCCAAAGACCTGACCAAGATGAGTTCCAAAAGTGCGGTCAAACTGGTTGTGGCAGACGAAAGCCTGTTGTTTAAATGGGTCTCTCTGCTGACCGGATCAAAGAACGCACTAAAGGGCGTCGGCTTCTTCTTGGGCGGGTTGCTGCTGGAAACACTGGGTTTCCAGATGGCCCTTTGGGTCATGGCCGGATGTCTCGCAGCCATTCTTTTATTTGCTGTCTCTGCTGTGCAAGGCGAACTAGGCAAAGCCAAATCCAAGATCACGGGTAAGGATCTCTTCTCCAAATCACGCGAGATCAACATCCTGTCCTTTGCCCGCATCTTCCTCTTTGCCTCACGCGATGTGTGGTTTGTTGTCGGCGTCCCGGTCTTTTTTGCTTCGCAATTGGGCTGGAGCTTTGATGAGATTGGCCTCTTCATGGCCGCCTGGGTTGTCGGTTACGGCATCATTCAGGCGTTTGTGCCGCGCATTACCCACAAGACAAATGATGCAGCAAGTGGGGCACGCTCCGCCACGGCGTGGGGCTTTATGCTTTTTGCGCTTCCCGCCAGTATGGCTTGGGGCCTCTATTCCTTCCCTGAAGCCGCAACCCAGTTGCTGATCGGTGGCCTCCTGCTATTTGCCCTTGTCTTTGCCGTAAACTCGTCCGTCCATTCTTTCCTGATCGTGGCCTATAGCGATGAAGACAAAGTGTCCTTAAGCGTCGGCTTTTACTATATGGCCAACGCGGTCGGCCGCCTGCTTGGAACACTCCTTTCCGGTCTCGTCTATCAAATGGCCGGACTGGAAGCTTGCCTTGCAGTCTCTGCCGTCATGGTCTTGATTGCGGCAGGAAGCGTGGTGTTCTTACCGAAACATAGTCCAGAGGAAGTTACCTCATAGGAACGTAGCCTGCTTTGCGCATACAGTCGGCGACAAGTTTTTTTTGTTTTTTGGCGGCATCATACTGGCGCATCTGTTCGGAAAAACTGCTGATGTCCTGATCTGCTTCGTAAGAAGCGATCAGGCCCAGGTATTTATCCGCCGCGCGTTTGCATTTGGTGTGATCCGATCCCCATTGGCTGGAGGGCAATTTCGGGTGTTGCCAGTGTTTGGGTACGGACTGCATGCAGGCGCTCAACGCCAAAACGGCCAATCCCATTACTATTTTTTTCATCCCGAAATTTCCTTTAAGAGATCGTTCAACTGATCCATATTTGGCAAAGTCTCACAGGGTTTGGCAAGCATATAAACATGGTCGGCCTCGCCTGACATTTTTTCAACGATCAGGCGCTTGACCTGTGCATCATCCTGCCAAAGCACACCCGTTAAACTGTCCAGACAGGCCTTGGCCACATTATCCACATCAACGCGGCGTTCCTTGCCCGTATGTTCAATCCAGATGCTGACCTCAAACGGATCATAACTCGCGCGGATGTCTTTTGCATTTTTGCGAAAGAAGTCCCCGATATCAGACTGGAACTTCCCGCCGCGCGAGGTCAGATGGGTGAAGTGAACCAGCACCCCACCATATATGCGGGCCATACGAAACCGCCCGCCCCCTGACCATCCTTTTTCCATCAGGCAAGCGTCACTTTAAAATCATCCAGACCTGCCAGGGTACAGGTCATCACATCGCCTTTTTGAACCGCGCCCACACCTGCGGGCGTTCCGGTAAAGATGATGTCACCGGGCAGCAGTTCGTCATAACCTTCCAGATGTTCCATGATCTCGGCCACATTATAGATCATTTGATTGAGGTTCCCCTCCTGCTTGATCTCCCCATTAACAGCCAACGTGATCGCGCCTTCGCTCAATTCCCCTGTTTCAGCGATGGGGGTGATTTTGGAAACCGCAGCCGCGCCTGTGAAGTTCTTGGATGTATCCCACGGCATACCGGACTCTTTCGCAACGGCCTGCAAATCCCGTTTGGTGAAATCAATACCCAGGCCATAGCCAAAAACTTCCGCGCTTTCACCAAGCGCCACTACAAGCTCGACCTCGAAATGAAGATCGGATGTGGCACGGGGATACTCAATAGAAACCTCATCCACGCCAGCGGCTACCGCATGGGCGGATTTGGAAAAGAACTTGGGTTTGATCTTGTTCGGGTCCCCGCCCATCTCCCGGATATGATCCCCATAGTTTTTCGCCACACAATGGACCCGGCGCACCGGAAATTCATCATCTGAATCTTTGATTTTCAAGGCTGGGGGATTCCATAAAGGCACGACATAGGACATGTTGATCAAACTCCAATACTAGACAGATAGCGCGACGGGTTATATGTTAATCTTCATAACATTTTATGTCTGATGGTGACGAGAGGTTTTAAGGTGCCAGATTCCAATTCAAAGAAACAAAATACCAATATTGGGCCCTTGAACGACTTGATGACCTATCACCTGCGCCGCGCACAGGTTTCTGCTTTCAATAACTTTAATGACGCCATGGCTGAAACACAGGTCACCCCCGGCCAGTTTGGGGTGCTGACCCTGATTGACAGCAACGAAGGCATGTCCCAATCTGCGGTCGCCCGCGCCCTGGGTGTGGAACGTTCCACCATGGTTGCGGTCATCGATGGGCTGCAAAATCGTGACCTGGTCATCCGCAAACCCTCCCAAACAGATCGTCGATCCAATGCGTTGGAGCTCAGCGAAAAAGGCAAACAGGTTTTTGACCGTTGCGTAGAACTGGCCAAAGAAGGTGATGCCAAAACTGTCGGTAGCCTAAGTGATGAAGAAGCGGTGCAGCTGATGACCTTGTTGCGCAAAATGAACAGCGCAGCAGGTGTTTAAATAACTTCGTTCACCAACCCATAAGCATAAAGACTGGCCGGAACCGACTGAACACGCACGTGGCGATGATAGCCTGTGCGCACCAGATTTTGGGTCAACAGCAAGGTGTTTTCTTCCCCATTGCAGTTCATGCGTACAAATTCTGTCACCGTCTGTGGCCCTTCGCCAAAGCCGGACAGTTTCTGTTTCCAATCCATTTCAATGATCAGGTTGGGTTCCGGGGCGCGTGATTTTTGTGCCGCCAGATCGCTATAGCCCACCAGATCAACCGATCCACCGCGCCAGCTGGCGTAGGTCAGGGCTGAAATGCGTTGTGGCACACCCAGCCATTGGCAATAGACCGCCGTTTCCACCAATCGTTCATACACTTCATCATCCGGCATGACGGGACCAAAAAGGGCCGCATACCAGCTGGGTGAGGTGATAAAGACCTTAAAGGCCACCGCACGCTGGAAACGTTTGGCGTTTTTATCCACCCGGTGCAATTTACGGATCAGCCAGGCAGATTCCAGATAATCCAGATATTTGCGCAGTGTGTTTTTGGCAATCTTGGTTTCGCGCGCCAACTCTTCAATACTGACTTCAAGTCCGGTGTTATAGGCCAAAAGCGTAAAGAGATGCGACAGACCCTTCAGATCATTGATCCCAAAGAAAGAGGCCATATCTTTATGCAGCAAACGTTCGATTAAGGTATCACGCACAAACAGAGGCGACGGTGGGCCTTGGGTTTTGCCCAACACACTTTCCGGGAAGCCGCCGTAGTTGATGTAATAATTAAATTCTTTATTCAACATCGGCAGGTTAGCCTGGTTAAAGGCCAGTTTGTGGTTGGCCGGATCACCGCCAAACAATTCTTTTTCCCGCCCGCGAAAACGAAGGAACTCTGCAAAACTGACACTGGGTAGTACGGCCACATCATAGCCCGGGTCCTTGGCTTCAATTTCTTCCGGCAAAGGGCATCCGGCGGACAGTACACCGATCAGGCGCACCTGCGGGAAGGCTTTGGCAACCTTGATCAGTTCTGCTTCCCAGTCGGGCATATATTGCAGTTCATCCAGAAAAGCATAAAGCGTGCGCCCTTCCATACTGTCTTTGTTACGCTGAACAAACAGGTCGATGATCTGATGCAGACCCGCATTCCAATATGTGGGCGTACCAAGGGATGCCAGCAGCACATGCCGGGGCGGCGTGTTGCCTTCGATCAGACGGGCGACCATCTGGCGCACCATCACGGTCTTGCCTGTGCGTCGTGGACCCACGAGGGCGACGGCACGTCCAGCTTCGCCTTTTTCAATTTTTCGGGCAAAATCGTTAAAGAAAATACGCTTGGGTGGTTGTTTGAACTTTTGTGGGGCCTGATCGTTTAAAGCCCACCAGGGGTTATCAAACAGCAATCGGTTTTTAACCGCATCAACCCCATATGTCTGCATTGTTCATCCCAATTTTCGATTTCTTTTGCAAGGATGATACGCAAGCTTTTGTCTAAGCGCAAGCTAATGATCTTAAAAAAGATCAATTTGTTAAGCGATTGTATTTTTGAAGGAATTCCTGATGTTCAGCGGCCATTTTACAGTACTTCCACAGGTTCCAGCCCGCAAATGGCAACTGTAAAAAACCAAACAATCCAAGGATCGCCCAGATCAGGCAGGAGACCAGCAACAAGAAGTTCCCGGTACCGACAAAATGCAGATTAACCATGTAGAAAATCGGCATGCCAATGGTCGTCAGCACACACATGATAAAAGAGCGCCGATGATAAACGATTTTTTCATGAATAAATTCACGTTCCTGATCTGAATAGAGCAGTCGTAAATTTTCGTCCTTGATTACATTCATTGCATCACTTTTTGCTGGTTCGAAATCACCCTATCTATGTTATGAAAGGATGTGAAGTAATTTATAGGAGCATACGTGGCCCGATCAGATGCACATATGACCACCGTCACTAAGCTGGGTTTTCTAATTGGCTGGCTGTTCTTTGGTCTCGCCTTTTTGCTGGCCGCAGCAGAAAGTGCTTTGGGGCGCGGGTTCATAACGTCAACCAACGACTTGCTGGTTGCCATGATGGGGGCGAAATGGATCACCTTTAAAGCCCACTATGCGTCCGCCCTGTTTGACGGTGTGGTCCTGACTTTGCTGCAACTGCCGGGCTGGCTTCTGGCCGGATTGCCTGCAGGATTTTTACTTTGGCGCTGTCGCCCGCACCGCGAAGAAATTGATCCTGACCTTTACAGCTCACTCACCACCTATGACCGTCTGGCAGAACTGGCCGAAGAAGAAGGGGCCGAAGATGATGACCCCACCTTTGATGAATATGATATGGCCGATTATGAAGACAATGACGCCAAAGAAGATGTGCGTCCGGCCAAAGAATATATGAAAAACTGGCATCCCCATGACGAGGATGAAGAAATTAACACCCCGGCCCGTCCCTTGACGCCGGATGAAAAAATGCAAAAAGCGCGTGACAATCTCTCCATCCCGTTTGATAAACTAAGTTAAGTTCTTTCACTTCTTGCCACTTAAAGGAGGCTACACATGATCAGACCTTTCACATTGGCCCTGATGGCCGGATCACTCTGTCTTGCACTTGCAGCCTGTGGTGAAGAAGAAAAATCAGAAACACCAAAGCCAGCCAAACAGGTCGAAAAGGCTGAACCCCAAAAAGAAACCGTTGAAAAAAATAACCGCGACATGACCCCAGCAGAAGCACTGGATAACATGAAGCGTGATGCCGGGATTGTTGCTGATAAAGCAACCGATGCTTTCAACGCCGCCAAGGAAGCCGCTGAAAAAGCGCTCTCAGAATAATAAGGAATAAATACAGTGGATTCAGTTTTACGCGGCACCCTGATCGGTGCAGTGGCCCTGTTCATGTGGTCTACACTCGGTATCCTGACCGTCTGGTCAGGACCGATCCCACCCTTTCAGTTGGTCGCGAGTTCCTTCTTTGTTGCCTTTTTATGTGCCGTGATCAAATGGACGGTCAAAGGGGAAACGCCGCTTTCCCATATTTACCAGCCCCCAAAAGCCTGGATTTTGGGGGTCAGCGGTCTGTTTGGCTATCACTTCCTTTATTTCCTCGCACTGAAATCCGCCCCTGCCATCGAAGCCAATCTGATCAATTATCTCTGGCCGTTGCTGATCGTTTTCTTTTCTGCCTTTCTGCCCGGGGAAAAGCTGCGCTGGTATCACACGCTTGGGACCCTAAGCGGTCTTGCCGGAACCATCCTTCTGGTCACCGGTGGCAAAGGCTTCAGTTTTGAAGCACAATATGCCCTGGGTTATATCGCTGCCATCGGTTGCGGTCTGGTCTGGTCAACCTATTCGGTTTTAAACCGTCTGTTCGGCGGTGTGCCCACCGATGCGGTCGGCTGGTTTTGTCTGGCCGGATCGATCCTTGCGGCCATTTGTCACTTCGCCTTTGAAACAACCATCCTGCCAGACACCACAGTTGGCTGGCTGGTTTTGCTCGCCATGGGATTGGGTCCTGCAGGCGGGGCTTTCTTCTTCTGGGACTACGGGGTCAAGCACGGCAACATCCGCGCATTGGGGGCCGGGTCTTACATGATCCCGCTTGCCTCCACCTTGCTGTTGCTACTGATCGGGGAAGGCAGCCTGACCTGGGCCATTGCCGGGGCTTGTGCGTTAATCTCAGGCGGGGCCATCCTTGCCTCATCAGATTTCCTGAAACGGAAATAAACGGCATAAACAGCTATTTATTGATTACTTATATCACGCAGCAACCTTAAGTTAAAAATTTGCTATTTTACCTGCGTTTTCAAAAGACTTGCCATTGGACAACAACCCAGTGATGACGATAGTATGGGGCTAACAAGTTGCATTCTCACTTGCAACCACAAGAACACACCATATGCAAACCTGCCCGCCGTACCACTAGGATCCCCCATGGATGACGCCCAAAACGTAGAAATTCTCCTGGTTGAAGATGCCAAATTTTTCAGATCGGTCATTAAAAGCCAAATCGAAAAACAACTGGGTTTTAAAGTCACCTGTGCAGAAACCTATCAGGAAGCCTGCACCATTCTGGATGAACGATCTGAAGACTTTTTTCTCGCCCTTTTGGACTTGAATTTACCCGATGCGCCCAAAGGTGAAATCGTGGATTATGTGATGGGAAAGTCAGTTCCTTCCATCGTCTTTTCCGGGCAGTTCAGCGAAGATCTGCGCGATCATCTGTTAAAGCAAAACATTATCGATTATGTGGTCAAAGACAGCCCGGCGAGCATTGAATATGTCATTTCAACGGTAAAACGCCTGTACCACAACCAAAAAGTCAAAGTGTTGCTGACCGATGATTCCAAATCTGCGCGCTATCAGATGCACGGGTTGCTGGCCCGTTACAAATTTCAGGTGCTGGAAGCTGAAGACGGCTTGGAAGCTTTAAAAATCCTGGACGAAAATCCAGATATCATGCTGGTCATCACAGATTACAACATGCCCAATCTGGACGGGTTTGAACTGACCAAAAAAATCCGCACCCATTATTCCAAACGCCAGATTTGCATCATCGGAGTATCGACCTACGGCAATCATGCGCTCTCCGCCAAATTCATCAAGGTTGGCGCCAATGACTTCATCACCAAACCGTTTTTGAATGAAGAATTTTTCTGCCGGGTTTCCCAGAACATCGAGATGCTGGAACATATCAAAGCCCTGGAAGATTCCCTAATCACCGATTATCTGACAGGCCTGCGCAACCGCCGCTATCTGTTTGAACGCGGCCAAGTCATGCTGCAGGATGTAAAAGACAATGGCGGCTATCTGGTCGGGGCCATGTGCGACATTGATTTCTTCAAACGCATCAATGACACCTATGGCCATGACGGCGGCGATGAAGCCTTGAAACATGTCTCAAACAAACTGCGCTCTTACTTTGGGAACAAAGGGGTTGTGGCTCGCTTTGGCGGAGAAGAATTCTGTATCCTGTTGCAAACCAATAGCCTGGATGACCTGGAAGCAGACTTTGAAGCTTTGCGCAAAGGCATCGAAGAAACATCGGTCAGCTATGGCAACCGCGAGATCAAGACCACACTAAGCATTGGTGTCAGCTGGCAGAAGGTTGGGCAGCTGGAAGACTTGCTGAATATTGCAGACGGTCACCTTTATACCGCCAAGGAAACCGGGCGTAACAAAGTGGTGATGGACAGTTAACGTCGCAACTCGTCCCTGAAATCACCCGTTTCGCATTGATCGATCAGCCGCTTGCCGACCTCATCCTTAAACGCGATGTCCGTCACGGTTAAATCGGTGATGCGATCAATGCGGAAATTCCTGAAATCATTGCGCAACTCGCACCAGCCAAACAACAACCAGACGGGACCAAAGAAAGCAAGTGCCAAAGGCCGAATACAGCGTGCCGACACATCACCCTTGCCATCTTCATAAGACATTTCGATCTTTTTCTTATCACGAATGGCTGCACGTACAGCCGAAAAATCAATGGTCCAGGGAACGTAACTGGCACTGCGAAAAGAAAAAAGCGCGGTGCCATAAAGCTTTTCCGTCGCACTTTCCGGCAGAGATTTTTTAAGTTTATCCAACGCCCCACGCGCCGCCTTGGCCATCTTTTCATCGGTCCAGTTGCAGACCATCGCCATGCCCAGGACAAGGGCTTCGATCTCTTCCACATCAAAACTTAGGGGCGGCAGATGATAGCCGTCATCCAGCAGATAGCCCACGCCTGCTTCGCCTTCAATCGGTACGCCAGAACCGATCAGGGCCTGAATATCACGGTAGATCGTGCGCACAGAGACTTCGCATTCTTCCGCGATCCGATCTGCAGTAACGGCACGGCGGCGGCCCTGAAGGAAATTGATGATTTTGAAATGGCGATCTGTTTTTTTCATGAAAATATCCTACTGCAACTCTCCTGACAGCTAGTTGTCAGGAGTATGTCAGTAAGCTCCTTTCAGTTCAAACCAAACGAGCAGGAGATAAAAATGCTTGTCGATTCCAAATCACTTATCGTTAACACCAGTGCAGAAAATCTGTTCAACTTCCTTTCCAAAGAAGAAAACCTGCCCAAATGGGCCATCCACTATTGTAAAGGCGTGCGCAAAGAAGGCGATGACTACATCATCACCACACCGCACGGTGACATGTTTTACGAAGTCGAAGCCGATGCCAAAACAGGTGTGGTCGATATGAAAAGCGGCCCGACCAAAGACCAGATGATGGCTTTCCCGGCGCGCGTATCGCCCCTGCCAGATGGCACCAGCATCTTCAATCTGACCTGCATCCTGATGGAAGAAATGTCTGATGAAGAACTTGAAGGTCTGCAACAGGCGTTCAAAGAAGAGTTCGATGCCCTTGCAAAGGCAGTGGCTTAAATAACCTGTGTCCCGGCCCAAGGCCGGGACCTTTTGGATGACGAATACTGCTTACAAAAGACCCCGGCCTCCGCCGGGGAACAGGTTCATGTGTTCGCAGATGTCACATATTCGGGTTGAGGCGATGCCCTGGCTTGAGCCCTCAAGTGACATCAAAAATGATAACGGCGCCATTCCTTGGAAAAGAAAGGCGCCGTTATTATATTCTCTTGAAAGAAACCTAAGCGTGGATTTGCAGTTTATCCACTGCCATTGCTGCTTCTTTCACAGCTTCCGGCAGACCCGGATGACCGTGGCAGGTACGTGCGATATCTTCGGCTGATCCGCCAAATTCCATGGCCTGAACCACTTCCTGGATCAAATCACCGCCTTGTGGGCCGATAATGTGACAACCAAGAACGCGATCTGTTTCTTTATCAGCCAGGATTTTAACAAAACCTTCCGCATCGCCATTCGCTAACGCGCGACCGTTTGCGGTAAAGGGGAATTTCCCTTTCTTATAGGCAATGCCCGCTTCTTTCAGCGCTTCTTCAGATTTACCAACGCTTGCGATTTCTGGGTGGGTGTAAACGATACCCGGGATCACATCGTAATTGACGTGACCCGTTTGACCCGCCAACATTTCAGCAACCGCAACGCCTTCTTCTTCGGCTTTGTGTGCCAGCATCATGCCGCCAATCACATCACCAATGGCGAAGATACCCGCAACATTTGTCTGCAGGTCGTGGTCAACCTTAACGAAGCCACGCTCGTCCATTTCAACACCCACTTGCGCCAGACCGAGATTGTCGGTGTAAGGACGACGACCGATGGAAACGAGGCAGGCATCCGCCTTCAATGTTTCAGACTCGCCACCTTCAGCGGGTTCCATGGTCAGGGTGACAGATGTTTTTGTCTTCTTCGCGGCTGTAACCTTGGTTGCCAGTTTGAAATTGATGCCTTGCTTTTCAAGCAGGCGCTTGGCGGTTTTGCGAATTTCACCGTCCATGCCTGGCAGGATACCGTCGAGGAATTCAATGACAGTCACTTCGGTGCCAAGACGGCTCCAAACGGAACCGAGTTCCAGACCGATCACGCCGCCACCGATGACAGCCATTTTCTTTGGTACCTTGCGCAGTTCCATCGCACCCGTGGAAGACATCATGACTTTTTCGTCAATTTCCAGGAATGGCAGGGTCGCAACGTCAGAACCTGTCGCGATCACGATGTTTTCTGCCTTGACGATTTCTTCACCGCCATCGTTCAAGGACACGGTCACTTCATCTTCGCCTGTGACTTTACCTTCACCAACGATATATTTGACCTTGTTCTTTTTCATCAGGAATTCAACGCCGCTTGTCAGCTGTTTTACAACGGCTTCCTTACGATCGATCATCTTGTCCAGATCAAGCTTCGGGGTCACCTTGATCCCATGGTCCGCCATTTCGTGGGCAGCCATTTCATAAAGATGTGTGGATTGCAGCAGTGCCTTGGCCGGAATACAGCCGACGTTCAAACACGTACCGCCCAATGAGCCGCGCTTTTCAACAATTGCAGCTTTCAAACCCAGTTGCGCTGCACGGATGGCACATACATAACCGCCCGGACCACCGCCAATAACGACAACATCAAAATTATCACTCATATTCTTCAATTCCCTAAAGGATAAAATTCATAAAAAAGCGGAAGACTGTATTTCATCAGCCTTCCGCTTAATTTGTTTGATCTTATGCGTCCAGCAAGATGCGTTGTGGATCTTCGAGGCACTCTTTTACACGTACCAGGAAGGACACAGCTTCACGACCGTCAATGATACGGTGATCATAAGACAGCGCCAGATACATCATCGGACGAGCCTGGATGGAACCATCCGGCATGACCATCGGACGCATCTGTGTTTTATGCATACCCAGGATCGCAGACTGTGGACGGTTCAGGATCGGTGCAGATAGCAAAGAGCCAAACACACCACCGTTAGAGATGGTAAATGTACCACCCATCATTTCGTCCATTTTCAGCTCGCCGCTACGTGCGCGCTTACCAAAGTCAACGATATCGCCTTCGATCTGTGCCAGTGATTTTTCGTCACAATCACGTACAACAGGAACAACCAGACCAGTTGGGGACCCAACCGCGATGCCCACGTCATAGTGATTTTTGTAAACGATGTCATCGCCATCGATCTCAGCATTAACCGCTGGCCATTCACGAAGCGCAGTCACACAAGCTTTGGTGAAGATACCCATGAAGCCAAGCTTCACGCCGTGTTTCTTTTCAAAGCCGTCTTTGTACTGTTTGCGCATTTCCAGAACGCCTGTCATATCGACTTCGTTCCAGGTTGTCAGAATAGCCGCTGTGTTTTGTGCTTCTTTCAGACGAGACGCGATCACTTTACGCAGGCGGGTCATTTTCACACGTTCTTCACGTGGACCTTCCGGGCGTGGTGGGATCATTGCACCATTTGGTGTGCTGGAGGCTGGTGCTGCAGCAGCAGGAGCCGGAGCCGCCGCTTTTGGTGCAGGAGCCGCAGGTGCAGGGGCAGCCGCAGCCGCCTTGTCTTTATCAGCCTGACCGCTTTTAATGTACGCCAGAACGTCACCCTTGACCAGGCGACCGTCTTTGCCGGTTGCCGGGATTTTGGATGCATCCAGACCATTGTCGTTTACAAGCTTGCCAACAGCAGGTGAAAGTGGGTGTGCTGTGTTAGCCGCTGCTGCCGCAGGGGCAGATGCAGCCGCAGCAGGGGCAGCAGCCGCAGGGGCAACCGCGCCAGCAGAAGCGCCAACCGCTACGCGGGCAACGACCTGACCGACTTCTACGTCTGTGTCTTCAGCAACGATGATTTCAGTGACAACACCCGCAACCGGGCTTGGCAGTTCAGCTGTAACTTTGTCTGTTTCAACTTCACACAGACCTTCGTCAACAGCGACTTCATCGCCAACAGCCTTGAGCCAGCTTGCAACCGTCCCTTCGGTGATAGACTCACCCAGGTTTGGTACAACGATGTCAACAACTTCGCCTGTACCAGATGAGGTAGCAGGGGCTGCAGCTTCAGCAGCAGGAGCGGCAGCCGCAGGGGCAACTGGTGCAGCAGCTTCGCCCGCTTCACCAACCATACAGAGAACAGCGCCAACTTCGACGTCTGTATCATCACCTGCAACGATTTCAACAAGTGTACCTGCAACGGGTGAAGGTACTTCGACAGTTACTTTGTCTGTTTCCAGCTCTACAAGCGGTTCGTCAACAGCGACAGTGTCGCCGATATTTTTGAGCCACTTTGAGACCGTACCTTCAGATACGGACTCACCCAAAGCGGGAACAGTGATTTCTGTGGCCATTTGTTTCCTCACAAATTCTATAGTTTAGATGCAGCCATTTTGGTCTCACGCGCGAACGGTGTTGGAAGGCTTTCCAACTTACCTGTCAGTGCTTCTTCGACCAGGAACTGTTGTTCAGCAACGTGGACTTTGTTCAGACCTGTTGCAGGTGATGCAGATGCGCGACGACCGGAGAAACCCGGGAAGCCACCCTTGATGCCCAACTCTTGGCAGATGTAGAGCAGGCGCGGGAAGACGAAGGACCAGTAGCCCATGTTCGCAGGTTCTTCCTGACACCAGACAAGCTCGGCATTTGGATATTCAGCCAGCTTCTCTTTGATTGTCTCTTTCGGCCAAGGATAGAGTTGTTCAACACGGATGATGGCAACATCATCGATGTTCTTGTCGCGGCGTTGTTGCAGCAGGTCATAGTAAACTTTACCTGTACACAGAACGACACGCTTAACCTTCTTCTTGTCAGTCAGCTGATCGATTTCACCGATCACACGCTTAAAGCCGGAACCGGTTGTGAAATCAGCCAGCGTGCTTTGACACAGTTTGTGACGCAGCAGGGACTTCGGCGTGAAGATCACCAGTGGTTTACGGAAATTACGACATTGCTGACGGCGCAGTGCGTGGAAATAGTTCGCAGGTGTTGTCAGGTTACAAACCTGCATGTTGTCTTCCGCACAAAGCTGCAGGTAACGTTCCGGACGGGCTGAAGAGTGCTCAGGACCCTGACCTTCATAACCGTGTGGCAGCAGCATGGTTACACCAGAAAGACGCAGCCATTTTGATTCGCCAGAAGAAATGAACTGGTCAATCATCATCTGCGCACCGTTGGCGAAGTCACCAAACTGTGCTTCCCACATCACCAGTGCATTTGGTTCTGCAAGAGAATACCCATATTCAAAACCAAGAACAGACAGTTCGATCAGCGGGCTGTCGATAACTTCGTAGTCACCCTGACCTTCACGAATGTTGTTCAGCGGACGATAACGTTCTTCGCTTTCCTGATCCACGATCACGGAGTGACGCTGGGAGAATGTCCCGCGACCGCAATCCTGGCCGCTTAGTCGAACCTTATGGCCTTCCAGCAAAAGAGAACCAAACGCAAGCGCTTCACCCGTTGCCCAATCGATCCCTTCACCGGTCTCGATCATTTTGGACTTGGCTTTCAGCTGACGCAGAACCTTTTTGTTAACCGAGAAGTTTTCCGGCGCTGTTGAAATGGCTTTACCCACTTCGCGCAGGATATCTTCGGAAACAGAGGTATCTTCGTTGCGATGTTCTTCTTCACCGCGGGCATTTGCCATGCCTTCCCACTTGCCTTCAAACCAGTCGGCTTTGTTTGGCTTGTAGGAATTACCAGCTTCGAATTCTTCTTCCATGCGTGCACGGAAAGTATCATAGATGTCCTGAACCTGTTGTTCCGTCAGAACTTTCTCAGCCACCAGGCGCTGTGCGTAAAGCTCGCAAGTCGTTGTCTGGTTTTTGATGGTCTTATACATGTGCGGGTTGGTGAACATCGGCTCGTCAGATTCGTTATGGCCGTGACGGCGATAACAGAACATGTCGATAACAACGTCCTTACCAAATTCCTGACGGTATTCGGTTGCGATACGTGCAACGTGAACCACAGCTTCCGGATCATCCCCGTTTACGTGGAAGATCGGGGCCTGAACCATTTTCGCAACATCAGAAGGATACTGGCTGGAACGAGAATAGTGCGGCGCTGTTGTGAAACCAATCTGGTTGTTCACGATGATGTGCATGGTACCGCCGACATTATAGCCGCGCAGTTCAGACATGGCGTGACCTTCAGGGACAATACCCTGACCGGAATAAGCCGCATCCCCGTGCAACAACAGTGGCATAACCTGTGAACGTGGACCGCCCAGCTGTTCCTGTTTCGCACGAACCTTACCATGAACAACCGGGTTAACCAGCTCCAGGTGAGACGGGTTCGCTGTCAGTGACAGGTGAACAGTGTTGCCATCGAATTCACGGTCAGCACTTGTACCGAGGTGATATTTAACGTCGCCGGAACCTTCAACGTCATCCGGGTTGGATGAATTGCCCTGGAATTCAGAGAACAAAGCGCGGAAAGGTTTGTGCATGACGTTGGTCAGAACGTTCAGTCGGCCACGGTGTGGCATACCCAGAACAACCTCTTTCAGGCCCAGCTGTGCGCCGCGCTTGAGGATTTGTTCCATGGCCGGGATGAGAGACTCACCACCTTCAAGACCAAAACGTTTTGTACCCGTATATTTCTTGTCGAGGAACTGTTCGAAACCTTCAGCTTCGGTCAAACGTTCCAGAATGGCCGTCTTCCCCTTAACCGTGAAGTCCGACTGGTTTTCCGACGATTCAATGCGACGCTGGATCCAGGATTTCTCTTCCGGTTCCTGAATGTGCATGAATTCCACACCGATGTGACGGCAGTATGTGGATTGAATCTTTTCAACGATTTCACGCAGCGTGGCTGTTTCCAGCCCCAGAACGAAATCGATAAAGATCGGACGATCCATATCGGCGTCTGTGAAACCGTATGATTTCGGATCAAGCTCAGGGTGGTAATCGTTCCCTTCGATCCCCAACGGATCGAAGCGGGCGATCAGGTGACCGCGAACACGATAAGAACGGATCAACATCAGTGCGCGGATACTATCCAGTGTCGCAGCACGGATGGCATCATCGTCAGCTTGTGCATAAACAGCACCCGCTTGTGGCTGTGCATTCGCAACCGGAGCGGTTACGGCACTGACGCCTGTGTTGACTACACCATGACTTGGTTTATTCCAACTTGGACCGGAGAGGTTCTGAAGTGCTTCCAGACCTTCTTCACGTAATCCTGAGAAAAAAGCAACCCAGCTCTGATCTACAGAGGAGGGGTCTTTCATATAACGGGCATACAATTCTGCGAGATACACAGTGTTGTTGCCATTTAGGACTGATTCAGGGGTATCGACCATATTTTATTTTCCCTAGAGGAGTGCGGCTTGTCCCATAACCCAACAAACCGCACTCTTTCTGCCATAACTAGGCTGGATGATTACTCATCCATTAATGATTAGCCGTTCAACAGCTTAACCATTGTGCTACCGATAGAAGCAGGAGAGTCTGCAACAGCAAAGCCAGCAGATTTCATTGCGTCCATTTTCGCATCAGCAGTACCTTGACCACCGGAAATGATGGCACCAGCGTGGCCCATACGTTTTCCAGGAGGCGCAGTAACACCAGCGATAAAGCCAACGATAGGCTTCTTCACTTTAGACTGTTTGAGGAATTCACAAGCTTCTTCCTCTGCAGTACCACCGATTTCACCGATCATTACGATGGATTCAGTTTCATCATCAGCCAGGAACATTTCCAGGCAATCGATGAAGTTTGTGCCGTTTACAGGGTCACCACCGATACCGATACAAGTTGTTTGGCCCAGACCAGCAGCTGTTGTTTGGTGAACAGCTTCGTAAGTCAGCGTACCAGAACGAGAAACGATACCAACAGAACCACGCTGGTGAATGTGACCAGGCATGATACCGATCTTACATTCGCCCGGTGTGATCACACCTGGGCAGTTTGGACCAACAAGGCGCGTGTTGGAGTTCGCCAAAGCGCGTTTCACTTTAACCATGTCCATCACAGGAATACCTTCTGTGATACAAACAGCCAGTTCGATCTCAGCATCAATTGCTTCCAGGATCGCATCAGCTGCGAAGGGTGGTGGAACGTAGATTACAGAAGCGTTTGCGCCTGTACGTTCTTTAGCGTCCGCAACAGTGTCAAAAACAGGGAGGTCAAGGTGCTTGGTGCCACCTTTGCCTGGTGTTACACCACCAACCATTTGTGTACCGTAAGCAATCGCTTGCTCAGAGTGGAATGTACCTTGTGCGCCAGTGAAACCCTGACAGATGACTTTTGTGTCTTTATTGATAAGGCAAGACATGTTACGCGGCCTCCTTCACGGCTTTCACGACTTTCTCAGCCGCGTCAGCGAGGTTATCAGCAGTGATGATCGGCAAACCAGATTCAGACAGAATCTTTTTGCCTTGCTCTACGTTTGTACCTTCAAGACGTACAACGAGTGGAACGTTCAGGGAAACTTCGCGGGCCGCAGCCACAACGCCGTCTGCAATCACGTCACAACGCATGATACCACCGAAGATGTTAACCAGGATGCCTTCAACGTTTGGATCAGAAAGGATCAGTTTGAACGCTTCAGTTACGCGCTCTTTCGTCGCCCCGCCACCAACGTCGAGGAAGTTAGCTGGCTCACCACCGTACAGTTTGATGATGTCCATTGTACCCATCGCAAGACCGGCACCGTTCACCATACAGCCAATTGTACCATCAAGTTTGATGTAGTTGAGGTCGTGCTTGGAAGCTTCCAGTTCCATTGCATCTTCTTCGTCTTCGTCGCGCATTTCTTCGACTTCTTTTTGACGATAAAGTGCGTTTGAATCGAAGTTCATTTTCGCATCAAGTGCAACCAGCTCATCATCACCAGTTACAACCAGTGGGTTGATTTCCAGCATGGAAGCGTCTGTGTCGCAGAATGCTTTGTAAAGTGCAGCCAGGATCTTGGAGCAAGACTTGACTTGCGCGCCTTTAAGACCCAGACCAAAAGCAACCTGACGTGTGTGGAAAGGCATGATGCCTGTTGCTGGATCGATAGAAACAGTCAGGATCTTTTCCGGAGTTTCTTCCGCAACAGTTTCAATGTCCATACCGCCTTCTGTGGAAGCCATGATGGTTACGCTGTCAGTTGCACGGTCGATCAACAGAGCCAGGTACAGTTCAGAGCGGATGTCACAACCATCTTCGATGTAAACACGCTTAACTTCTTTACCTTCTGGACCAGACTGGTGCGTTACCAGAGTAGCGCCGAGCATTTGCCCTGCGTTTTCTGCAACTTCATCAACTGATTTTACAACGCGCACGCCGCCGGCTTCGCCAGCTGATGCTTCTTTAAATTTACCCTTACCACGGCCACCGGCGTGGATTTGGGATTTAACAACAAAAACTGGTCCACCCAGTTTTTGTGCTTCTGAGCGAGCTTCTTCAGCAGTGTAAGCAACACCACCGTTGAGTACGTTTACACCGTACTTCTTTAGAACCTGCTTAGCTTGATACTCATGAATGTTCATCTTTGCTTTGCCTCAAAGTGTGAAAAAGGAATACCCATTTTCAGGATGATTAGTTTTGAACGTTCCCTAAATAAAGAAGCGGGGCAACTTGCCATCACCCCGCAGACTTCATTATTTAGCCATTTGTTCTTTAGTTGCTGCAATCAGGCCTTGAACGGCGTTGACTGAGTTGTCGAACATAGCTTTTTCTTCGTCGTTCAGGTCAATCTCAACAACTTTCTCGATACCGTTGGCACCGATGATTGTTGGAACACCAACATAAACGCCGTCCAGACCGTATTGGCCGTCAACCCAAGCTGCACAAGGCAGCAGGCGACGCTGGTCTTTCAGGTAAGATTCAGCCATCTGAATTGCAGAAGCTGCTGGTGCGTAGAACGCAGAACCAGTTTTCAGCAGACCAACGATTTCGGCACCGCCGTCACGTGTACGTTGAACGATTTCGTCCATTTTTTCACGTGTGGTCCAACCCATTTCGATCAGGTCAGGAACCGGAATACCGGCAACTGCAGAGTAACGCTCCAGCGGTACCATTGTATCGCCGTGGCCACCCAGTACGAAGGCTGTTACGTCTTCAACAGATACGTCGAATTCTTCAGCCAGGAAGTAACGGAAGCGTGCTGAATCCAGAACGCCAGCCATACCAACAACTTTGTTGTGTGGCAGACCAGAAACTTCGCGCAGTGCCCAAACCATCGCGTCCAGCGGGTTTGTGATACAAATTACAAATGCGTCTGGCGCATATTGCTTGATGCCTTCACCAACAGACTTCATGACTGAAGCGTTGATGCCGATCAGGTCATCACGGCTCATGCCAGGCTTACGAGGTACGCCAGCAGTTACGATAACAACGTCTGCACCTTCGATGTCTTTGTAGTCGGTAGTCCCTGAGAATGAAGCGTTGAAGCAATCAACTGGAGAGCTTTCCGCGATGTCCAGACCCTTACCCTGTGGAATGCCGTCTGCAATGTCAAAAAGGACAACGTCGCCCAATTCTTTCAGACCTGCCAGGTGAGCCAGTGTGCCGCCGATGTTACCAGCGCCGATTAACGCAATCTTGTTCCGTGCCATGGAGAATCTTCCCTCGATGCGGTTAAATAAATAAAGCTGGACCCCGTCATATAGAGACATACGACAAAAGTCCAAAAACCCGTCCGAGGTTAGTAGCGTGATTCTTGACGTAGAGCAAGTCTTGTTTCCAAAAACTTACCTGCTTAACCCCGCAGAAACCCTAGCCTTTAGACCAGAGTGGTCTTACCAAGCTGCGTAAAACTGGGTATCACCCGCTCTGAAATTTTCGAAAAGCGAGAGAACCCCTAGGGTTTAATAATATTTCAACGTAAAATGCTGTGGTGCAGCATAGCCACGGTGTGGTGATACCATGCATTACACGCATGCACTGACCCATAATTGTGCATGCGCGAATCTATAAAAAGGATCAATTTCAACCCTGCGTCATGAAAACCGATTCCATGGTTGAAAATCAGGTCAAATGCTCGGCACCCAGGTAGTCTTCCGACTGCATTTCCATCAGGCGGGAGACTGTTCTCTGGAATTCAAAAGCACCGTCACCTTCTGGATAAAGTGTTTCAGGACGCGCGGCAGCTGAGCAGATGAGCTTCACTTTATGTTCGTACAGCGCATCAATCAGATGGACAAACCGTTCTGCTTCGTTGCGGTTTTTGGGCGACAATTGCGGGATGGCTTCGATGAAGATCACGTCGAACAGAGTTGCCAGTTCCAGGTATACATTCGCCCCATAAGGTTTGACGCAAAGATCGGCGAAGGTGAAATAGGCGATGCGCTCATAGGCTTTGGGCAGTTCGATCTCGCGTGATTTGATGATGACGTAGTCAGGCTTGGCTTGGCCCTTGGTCATTTCTTCAAACTGTTCATGCAAGCAGTCACGCGCTTCCATATCTAGCGGATAGAAATAGGTTTGCTCCCCGCCTTCACGGCCCAGGCGATAATCGGTCGGACTGGCAAGCTGCATCACGTCCAGTTTCTGATTGATCATATCGATGGAAGGCAAAAAGCGTTCACGTTGAAGACCGTTTTTGTAGAGGTCTTCCGGCACCCGGTTTGATGTCGCCACAATCACCACACCGCGTTCAAACAGATTTTCAAACAGACGCCCAAGGATCATGGCATCCGCAATGTTCGTCACCTGAAATTCATCAAAACACAAAAGCCAGGCTTCCTCAGTCAGTTGCTTGGCAAGAACGACAATGGCATCGTCTTTTTTATCCAGTTTTTTTTCGCGGATGTCTTTTAAACGTTCATGAACTTCGCGCATAAATTCATGGAAATGCACCCGGCGCTTGGCCGCTACTGGGGCACCATCAAAGAACAGGTCCGTCAGCATGGATTTACCACGGCCCACATCACCGTACATGTAAATACCTTGCGGCGGGGTTGGGGTTTCCTTGCGTTTGGCCAGACCAAAACGTGCGCGCCATCCAGTTTCCCCGGTGGCGGGTTCATATGATTTCAGTGCATGATGGAGAAGCTGCAATTTCTCGACCGCCAGTTCCTGTGCCACATCCGGGCGAATGTCCCCTTTTTGCAGCAGCGCGCGGTAATTATGCATAGGACCCTGAACCATATGCGAAAATCCCTGTTCTTGTTGATTTTCTCTATTCTTAGGCAAAAAAGAACCCCGCATCAAGTGCAGGGTTCTTTATAACAGCTATAAAATGTCAGAGCTTGTAACCGGAACGCATGCCGCCCCAGTGACGTCCGCGCACATTAATCGGTGCGGAAACATCTTTCATCATCACAAAATTCCCCCCGCCCATATCACGACGGTAGGCCTGCACAAGGAAAGTCTTTTCATTCTGACCCGCAGCCAGTCCCACACGGTCATTAAAGACCATACGGTTGCGGCAATTAGCTGTGTTCCATTCAATCTCACCCGGCTTCTGCTTCTGAGAGAAAGACAGGTTGTGAACGGGCAGATAGCCATTGGTATCTACACAAGCTGCAAAAACAATCTTTTCATTAGAGGCCTGGATCGGTTCCTGAATTTCCGGAAGATGCTTATCCAGAAAGGCCAAAGCTTTCGTGCGATACTGTGTCGGATTGGTGCCTTCGATTGGCACATATTCCTGATCAAACAGATCATTCATCGAAATCTCGCCACTTTCCACACCGCGCTCAAACAAAGCCTGAACCTTATTCGCTCCGGTCACAATCTGATTGATGAAAAAGCTGTCAACCGTTTCCACACCCAACTGGTTGGTCAACTGGATCAGATCCGCACCGAAGTCACGCAGTTTGGCAACCCGTTCGTTGCAACCACCAAGGTCCACCCGGTTTTCTTCCGCACGGGCACTCATTTCTTCAAGCTGGGTGACCACGCCATCCACATGACCGTCGATGGAAGAGGTGGCCTGATTGATATTGACCAGCTCCCCATCCACTTTGGCAATGGCTTCCCCAACCAAATTGATGGCATCGCCAATATCCTTGGTGCCTTCCTGGGCAGCCGCAGCATTTTGCACACCGCGCACACTTTCGCCCATCAGCATTTCCACCTGGGACCCCAATTCTTCCAGCGTATGGTCAATCTGTTCGGTCGCCTTTGCTGTTTGTCCGGCCAAGTTCTTCACCTCGCCTGCCACAACGGCAAAGCCTTTACCCGCATCGCCTGCACGCGCAGCCTCAATGGTCGCGTTCAGCGCCAGAAGGTTGGTTTGCGAGGCAATTTTCTGAATGGCACCGGATACGCCGCGCACTTCTTCCAAAGCACCGTTCAATCCAGTCAGACGTTCTTCGATGTTGCGCACAAAATCCACGAGTGTCTGGATATTGCTTAAGGATACTTCCACCTTTTCGCGCGACTGAGTGACATCTGTGTTGGCTTGCTCGGCCACAGCCAATGATGTCTGCGCAGCACCGGCAATTTCATCCTTGGCCTGCGCCATAGCCGCAGCGGCTTCACGCACCAAATTGAAACTGTCTGTCTGCTTGTTAATCCGTGCGGTCACATCTTCGATGTTTCCCGCAACATCGGCGATCTCGATCACAATATCGCCGGCATCTACCGCAATTTTCTGAATGACCTCAGCGACCTTGCCGTCCAGTGAGCTGTCATTCCCTGCTTCAAGCGGACCGTTGGAAACGGTATCGTCTTTCACGTTATTTCTCCCTAGATAAGACGTACCCATTTTTTGGGTTACTGTCTGTCTGCGTTCAACGATGCTCTTATTTATAGATTTTTTCAAGCACGCAAAAAGTCGAACACGGTATTCTTTTACCGATTAATGCCGCAGAATTCCAGCCTTTTCTTATCGTTTCAGGTAATACCAATCCATCCTAAAGTGGTTCTAAATTTGTTTTGCCTTATAACCACAACGCAACGCGCCCCACTTTTTCCCGTTCACATAGATCGGAGCAGAGACATCTTTCATCATTTCAAACTGACGATTTCCCAATTCACGCCGATAAGCCTGCAACAGAAAAACATCCTCGCTGGCAACTGCCGCTTTCCCGACCGAATGATCCCAGATCATTTCCTGACGGCTGTGAAGCGCGTTCCAGTCCGGGTCATCGGGGCGTGGATCGGCATTACATTCTTTATTATGGACCGGCAGATAGCATCCCATATCCACCGCACAACACATGGTGAAATCCGGATTTTCTGTCCGGATCCGGTTTTGAATGTTCGGTAAAATCTTTTTATAGAAATCCAGCCCCTTGACCGTAAATTTAACGGGATTGGTCCCAATCACTTTGTGATAGTTGCGATCAAACAATTCAGCCTCGCTGACCTGACCGCCTGCCAATGCAGCTTCAAACGCCTGACCGATTTCTTTGGCACCTTCTACCGCTGCATTGATGGAATAGGTATCAACAGTTTCCACCCCCAATTGGTTGGAGGCCTGGATCATGTCTTCACCATATTGACGCAGGCTGGACAAACGGTCGTTACAGGCCTGTAGATCATCGCGGTTCTTCGCGCTGCCTTGACTGGTGGATTCAATCTGACTGACAACACTATCCACATGGGTGTCAATGCCGGCGGTAGTCTTGCTGATGTTTGTCAATTGATCATTTACTTTGGCAATAGCTTCCCCCACCAGGTTGATGGCATCACCAATATCCTTGGTGCCTTCCTGGGCGATGGCCGCGCTTCTGACCCCGACCTTGCTTTCATCCAGCAACAGGACAACCTGTTCATTCAGCAAATTCAGGGTGCCATCAATTTGTTCGGTCGCTTTTGCGGTCTGTCCCGCCAGGTTCTTTACCTCACCTGCCACAACGGCAAAGCCTTTACCCGCATCGCCTGCGCGTGCTGCTTCAATGGTTGCATTCAATGCCAGAAGATTGGTTTGTGAAGCAATGGTCTGAATGACTTCCGAAACGCCGTGCACTTCATCCAGGGCGGAATTCAATTTCTCCAGCCGTTCTTCCATCTCATGAACAAAGCCCACCAGTGAATCGATGGTATCCAAGGACAACAGCACTTTTTGATTGGATTGTTCCACATCATCGGTTGCCTGTTCACCCACACGCAGGGAACTTTGTGCTGCTTCTGAAATTTCTGTTTTAACGCTTGCCAGGGCATCGGCCGCTTCACCGACGATTTCAAAGCTTCTGGCCTGTAATTTGGCCCGCGCGGCCACATGGTCAATATTGCCTGCGACATCTGCGATTTCCACCACAATGTCGCCCGCACCATCGGCGATTTGCTGTATCACCTGATCGACCCGTTGCGATAAACCGTTCTCCTTCACGATCATAGCCTCCCTGATTTGAGCACCTGTTCTACCCATTTCTTATATTATTAGTTGAAGTTTGCATGGGTTTACTAAATTAAGCAACACGACTTTGTAACAAAATTTACATATAAGAGCCTACGCAGACAGTTGCGCTTTTCTCAGACTCCCTATATGTTCGCGCGCTATTTAACTTTTATTTTTGAGCGGACGACCTCCATGACTGACCTGTCCCATATCCGGAACTTTTCCATCATTGCCCATATCGACCACGGGAAATCCACATTGGCCGATCGCCTGATCCATCTGTGTGGCGGCCTGACGGATCGCGAAATGCAGGAACAAGTCCTGGATAATATGGACATTGAACGTGAACGCGGCATCACGATCAAATCCCAGACCGTGCGTCTGAAATATACCGCTAAAGATGGGCAAGTTTACCAACTGAACCTAATGGATACACCAGGTCATGTTGACTTTGCTTATGAAGTATCACGCTCCCTCGCGGCTTGCGAAGGCTCCCTTCTTGTGGTCGATTCGACACAAGGGGTCGAAGCCCAGACACTGGCAAACGTCTATCAGGCGATTGAAAACGATCACGAGATCATCACCGTCTTGAACAAAGCCGACCTGCCTGCCAGTGAGCCAGAGCGCATTCAGCAACAGATCGAAGATGTGATCGGCATTGATACGACAAACGCGGTTCTGGTTTCTGCCAAGACGGGTCTGAACTGTGAAGACGTCCTGGAAAGCATCTGCAGCGAACTGCCAGCACCAACGGGTGATGCAGATGCACCGCTGAAAGCGCTGATCGTCGATTCCTGGTATGATCCGTACCTGGGTGTCATGACACTGGTGCGTATTAAGGATGGTCAGCTCAAGCGTGGCATGAAGGTCACCTTCATGAACACCGAAGCAGAATATCAGATCGATCAGGTCGGTTGCTTCTCCCCTAAAATGGAAAAACTGGATGCCCTGAACCCAGGCGAAGTTGGCTATTTCACAGCCGCTATCAAATCTGTGGCTGACGCAGCCGTCGGTGACACCATCACCGAAACCAAACGCCCGGCAGATAAAGCCCTATCCGGCTTTAAACCATCAACACCAGTGGTCTGGTGTGGTCTCTTCCCGGTGGATGCAGCTGATTTTGAAGATTTGCGCGATGCCCTTGGCAAGCTGCATCTGAACGATGCCTCTTTCCATTTTGAACCGGAAAGCTCGGCTGCCCTTGGTTTTGGTTTCCGTTGTGGCTTCTTGGGGTTATTGCACCTGGAAATTATTCAGGAACGTCTGGAACGTGAATATGATCTGGACCTGATCACAACATCCCCATCGGTTGTCTATCACATGTATATGAACGACGGGGAAATGACCTCGCTTCATAACCCGGCTGATATGCCGGATGTGACCAAGATCGACAAGATCGAAGAACCTTGGATCAAAGCCACTATCATGGTGCCGGATGAATATCTCGGTCCCGTTCTGCAGCTGTGTACAGATCGTCGCGGTGAACAGATGGAACTGACCTATGTGGGTTCGCGCGCTATGGCTGTTTATCGCCTGCCGCTGAACGAGATTGTCTTTGATTTCTATGACCGTCTGAAGTCTTGTTCGCGTGGATATGCAAGTTTCGACTATGAAGTGGACGAATACCGCGAAGGCGACTTGGTGCGTATCCAGATTCTGGTGAATGCCGAACCTGTGGATGCGCTCGCCTTTATGGCGCACCGTTCGCAATCAGAAGGGCGTGGCCGCCAGGTTTGTTCGCGCCTGAAAGACCTGATCCCGCGCCAGCTGTTTAAAATTCCAATCCAGGCCGCCATCGGCGGCAAGGTCATCGCACGTGAAACCATCTCTGCCATGCGTAAAGACGTGACCGCTAAATGTTATGGTGGTGATATTACCCGTAAGAAAAAGCTTCTGGAAAAACAGAAGAAGGGTAAGAAGAAAATGCGTCAGTTTGGTAAAGTGGAAATTCCACAAACCGCCTTCATTGCCGCCCTCAAGATGGGTGACGATTAACAAAGAAAGACTATGGTTCGTTTTCTGGCTCTCTCATTTTGTGTCCTCAGCCTCACAGCTTTTACTGCAAAAGCTGATTACAAGTGCCCGGAAACGATTGCTGTGGTCCAGAACAACGATATCAGTGCACGCACGCTGTTTGTGGTGCAGGGGATTTATCATGACTTGGGGTGCGAGACCATCTTTGTGCAGATGCCGTCCAAACGCGGCATTCTGGACTTTAACAAACAGCGTAGCGACGGTGAATTGATGCGCCAACCCGGTGTTGAAAGCCTATATACCACCAGCTTCATCAAAAGCGCCAAGCCCATGTTTGTCCTGCAAAAAGGCATCTGGGGCCATCCAGACGCCAAAATCCGCAACAGCCATCCCACCGCTTATATGTTTGGCATTGTCTGGCAGGATCAATATATGACCAGCCGCAAAGGTATCCCTTTCAAAGGGGAAGAAAAAATCGCCGATGCCTATAACCGGAAAATCATTGGGCGCTTTTTAACCAACAATGTGACCATGGCGGCAACAGATATTCTGGCCAACTACACCCCGCAGCCCATCAAGCTTGAGACCGTGGGGAAAGTAGACGTGCATCACTATCTCCATGAAGATTACCGTGACTTCATGGATGCGTTTGATCGCTATATCGCAAGCTTCGACCCCTTCAGAAGCTTTGCTGCGCCTTAGGATTTGCCAACGGCACTTTTCTAGGCTGTGGTGGTAAAGCTGCGCAAGGATGAATGCCCTTGCTTTCGCGTTCCTGCAGGCCTTCCACAACCTTGATCACATCATGCCAGAAATGATCCTGCGGATTTTCTGAAGCTTCGGCTGAAGCCCGGATCAGACCGTCTTCATAACCATATTTCGCAAAGAAATGTGCGCCCACCACGCGGGGTGATCTTGAATGATACGCCATTGCCTGTCTCCCTATTCCTGACAATCTGTTTTCTTTTTTTGGGGGGATTATACCCTAATGACCAGAAAGTTTTTATGGTTTTTTTGACAGCGTGCAACGCACCAAAATCTATCCACCTGAAAGATAATCAGGAAAGAGAAAAATTATTTTAAATCGTCGCACTGCGACATTATTCAGTCACAGGTATTTGTACCGTATGAACCATGGTGCTGGTAAAAGCCGAACGCCCCCGTGGGGTGTCCATTTTTGCAAGCTGTTTCAGAACATCACACCAGAATTCGGTGCGGTTGACCTGACCATCGCCTGACAGCCGAGCAGAAATAATCTCGGTTGCGCGCGCGCAGCCGTACTTCTTATAAAAATGTTCTGCAACTTCCCTAGATGCTCTGTCACTGGTAGGCATTTTTTATCGCCTTATAAAAACCTGTATTATCATACTCTTAAATGACGTACATTTCATCCATCTAATAAGTAGAATTACCTAGTTCACATCCAAACAAAAAGGCCCGATATACAACCGGACCTTTTAGTCTTGTAGATTTTTAATCGCTTTACTTGGCGTCTTCTTCTTCATGATAGCGCACAATACGTTCCACTTCGCGCTTGGAGCCCAGAATCACAGGTACACGCTGATGGAGTTCTTCCGGTTTCAGCTCCATGATGCGCTTGCGACCTGTTGAGGACATACCGCCTGCCTGTTCAATGATGAAGGACATCGGGTTTGCTTCATACATCAGGCGCAGCTTGCCGCCTTTGTCTTTGATACGTTCATCCATCGGATACATAAAGACACCACCACGACTGATGATCCGGTGCACGTCTGCAACCATGGACGCCACCCAGCGCATGTTGAAATCTCGTTCACGCGGACCTGTGGAGCCTGCCAGACATTCATCAATATAGCGTTTTACAGGTGGTTCCCAATGACGCATATTTGACATATTAATCGCAAACTCTTTTGTGTCTTGCGGAATCGTCAGATTTTCATGAGTCAGGAAGAATTCACCCACGTTACGGTCCATCGTAAAGCCGTTTACGCCATTCCCTGTTGTCAGTACCAACATGGTCGATGGGCCATAAACCGTATAGCCTGCACAAACCTGTTCGGTCCCTGGCTGCAGGAAATCTTCCGCCGTTGGCTGGTCGATCCCGTCCGGGCAGCGCAGAATAGAGAAAATAGAGCCCACAGACACGTTCACGTCAATATTGGAAGACCCATCCAGTGGATCAAACAACAGAAGGTAGCGACCGCTATATTCCGCCGGAACCGTGACGATATCGTCTTCTTCTTCAGATGCCATCCCTGCCAGATGGCCACCGATGGTGTTACAGAATTTAAAAAGTTCGTTAGATTGCACATCCAGTTTCTTCTGGACTTCGCCCTGAACATTTTCCGTTCCATGCGTGCCCAAAGCGCCTGCCAGTTCTCCATGATCAACCAGATCAGAAATGGTCTTACAGGCGGTCATCACATCGGCCAGCAATAAGGTTAAAACCCCTTCACCCTGACGACGTCGTTGCTCTTCAATAAGAAAGTGTGTCAGCGTTTTGCGATAACCGGACATGGTTGTGCTCCCCAAATAAACGTGCGTTGGGTGGTCGATAGCAAAATGCCACAGCTTTAGCAACGACAAACAAGGCAAAAAGCCAGAAACCTTGCATGTTTTCGCATCTACGGCAGACCTAACACATTGAAATGTCCCAAGTTGAAATTTTGGGTAATATTATTACTTTTTATTCCCTTGACCTTTAGTATCATCTACCCCACCTTAAGCATATTCCAAGGGGTGCCCGGTTAATAAAGGGCTGAGATATTGGGCCTCACCAATGAACCCTTTGAACCTGATCCGGGTTGAACCGGCGTAGGGATGGACATGATTTCCCCCAAAGCCCCCTAATCCGGATCTCCTGTTTTATATGTTAGGAGATCCTAAACGATGACAAAACTTGATGTAACCACCGGCTCACTTCCCGGTTCTGAGAAAGTTTTCTTTGGCTCAGAAACCCATGACGAAGTGACCGTGGCTATGCGCTGCATCCACCTTGAAGGCGGTGAACGCCCGGTGGTTGCTTATGACACATCCGGTCCATACTCTGACCCGAACGCGTCCATTGACATTTATAAAGGTCTGGCGCCGCTGCGCCGTGAATGGATTCTGGCACGTGGCGATGTGGAAGAATATGAAGGCCGTGAAGTCAAACCAGAAGACAATGGCCTGAAAGGCGATGACGAACAGCCGGGCGTTGAAGCTTTCCCACGTGGTGATCTGAAACCATTGCGTTCCAAAGATGGTGCAGCAGTAACACAACTGGCCTATGCGCGTCGCGGTATTGTGACACCAGAAATGGAATATGTTGCCATTCGTGAAAACGAAGGCCGCAAAGAAGCTTACCTGCGTGATGGCGATCCAATGGGGGCGGAAATCCCGGACGTCTGCACAGGTGAGTTCGTGCGTTCTGAAATCGCGCGTGGCCGTGCCGTTCTGGTTTCCAACGTCAACCACCCAGAACTGGAACCCATGATTATTGGCCGCAACTTCCTGACCAAGATCAACGCCAACATCGGTAACTCTGCTGTGACTTCTTCGGTAGCAGAAGAAGTAGACAAAATGGTCTGGGCGACCCGCTGGGGTGCTGACACCGTTATGGATCTGTCTACAGGGACTGACATCCACAACATCCGTGAATGGATCGTTCGTAACTCCCCTGTTCCGATCGGGACTGTGCCGATCTATCAGGCGCTTGAAAAATGTCGCGGCATTGCTGAAGACCTGACCTGGGAAATCTTTAAAGACACACTGATCGAACAGGCAGAACAAGGCGTTTCTTACTGGACCATCCACGCTGGTCTGCTTCTGGAACACGTACCAATGACCGTAAACCGTGTCACAGGTATTGTTTCTCGTGGTGGGTCCATCATGGCGAAATGGTGTCTGCATTATCACAAGCAGAACTTCCTGTGGGATCACTTCGACGACATCTGTGAAATCGCAAAACAATATGACGTTGCCATTTCATTGGGTGACGGCCTGCGTCCGGGTTCCATTGCAGACGCCAACGACGAAGCACAGTTTGCTGAACTGCGCGCCCTTGGCGTTCTGCAAAAGAAATGTATGGAACATGACGTTCAGTGCTTCATCGAAGGTCCAGGTCACGTGCCCATGCACAAGATCAAGGAAAACATGGAACTACAGCTGGAAGTCTGTGACGAGGCCCCATTCTATACGCTTGGCCCGCTTGTTACAGATATCGCTGCTGGTCATGACCATCTGGCCTCTGCCATCGGTGCGGCCATGATCGGTTGGTACGGCTGTGCCATGCTGTGTTACGTAACACCAAAAGAACACCTTGGCCTGCCAAACCGCGATGACGTAAAAGAAGGCGTGATGGCATATAAAGTTGCAGCCCACGCTGCCGACCTTGCCAAAGGCCACCCAGGTGCACGCCTGCGTGACGACGCTATGTCTAAAGCTCGCTTTGAATTCCGCTGGAAAGATCAGTTCAATCTGGCCCTGGATTCAGAAAAAGCCCTGTCCTTCCACGATGAAACACTGCCAGCTGAAGGCGCGAAGATCGCTCACTTCTGCTCTATGTGCGGTCCAAAATTCTGCTCCATGCGCATCAGCCATGAAGTGAAAGAAGAAGCCGCCAAAGGCATGCTGGAAATGTCGGAAAAATTCAAAGAAGAAGGTGGCGAAATCTATAAAAAGATCGACGCTGCTGAATAAGACTTCTTCAACTGCAAATGATCAAGGGACTGTGGCAACGCAGTCCCTTTTTCTATGTATTTATCGGTATTTGCGCTCTTCTAAATTATTGATATACTTCCAGTTAAGGATCACATGAAAGTATATGAATGCCACGCGCAATTTCATTATTTTTAATTTGTACAATTCTATCTGGGATTTACACCTCTGATGGACGTGCTGACACACATATCAAGGTTGCTGCAATCCAGATACCCTTAATGGTGGAAAGTCCCACCAAGGGCGTTTTTATCGAGCTGCTTCAAGAAATTTCCAAACGCAGCGATATCACATTCGACATCACCGTCTACCCGGGCAAACGGGCACACCGCGCCTTTTTGGGAGATGAAGTCGATATGTTAATCCCGTTTCCCAAGGGCAACCGATCCAAAGTGGGGATTTTGACCACACCAATCTACACCAAACGCGATTTCGTTTTTGTACGCAAAGGCCAGCCCATTCCCAAAACACTGGAACAGTTAAAGGGCATGCGCCTTGGCATCACCGCACATTATAAATACGACCCGTCCCTTTATACGACATCCGGCATTCATCTGGAGACCGCACAAAGTGATATGGATAATGTGCGCAAACTCAAAGCAAAGCGACTCGACGGTTTCCTTGTAGAAGAACAATCCGGCCTTGCCGCCCTTGAAAAAATTACCAATCCAAACATTGAATATGACAGGAACAATCCCATCTTTTCATACGACGTTGTTATCCTCTTAAAGACGAATAAAGAGGGTCAACAACACGCCGAAAAATCAATATCATCTTAAAAGACATCAAAGCCGATGGAACCTATCATCGTATCGTGAGCCAGTCATGAAGAAGAACAAAAACATAAATGCAGCCTGCCTATGTGCTGTCGTCACGCTCATGTGCTTTGCCCTGTGCAGCCCACCTGCCTGGGGTGATGAAGAAAGCTGGATCATGTCGATCCAAAAAGAAGATCTTTCCCCCTTCAAACACCGTAACGGCTATGGTCCCGGTGGCATCAATGTGGATTTGATCGCTGCCATTGCTGATGAAATCGGCGTGGAATTAAGGTTCAGGGATTACCCCATCGATATCGGCCGCCAGAAATTTCAAAAAGGCGAACTCAGCGTAGATTGCTGCCTCAATCCCATCTGGTTTCCCGGACAAGACAATATCCATGTGTTTAGTGACCCGCTTTATAAATTGATTGAGGTCTGGGTCTTCCCCAAAGGCAAAACCTTCCCCATCCCATCGACCAAAGCCTTGAGCGACAAACGCGTTGTGGGCATCAAAGGATTTACCTATCCCAATCAAGATGATTATGGGGTGCGTTTAAATGGAAGCAGCCCGCTGGAAGTTCTTCAGATGCTGGTAGATGGCAAGGCAGATGTGGCTGTACTGGAACGCCACGCGGCATCTTTTTACATCAACCACAATAAATTTATGGTCCAGTTTGGCGACCCTTATTATTCCGTCAATGTGGCCGTGCGCCTGCATAAAAATCTCGCCCATCGCCTGGATGACGTCAATAAAGCGGTGGCAAAGCTGAAAGAAAGCGGCAGCGTTAAAGCCATTATTCAGCGCAACATCCGATAAAAATGAAATAAGGCACATTAAGGCAGAAATCGCTCATATTGCTGCCTAATTTGGGTTGCATATTACCAAACATGGAAAGGATGGTGCGTTGAAGAGCATCCCCCCTCGATAAGCCCAAGTATCGATCGCCCTCATAAGGTATAGTTCAACAAACTAATTGCTCTTCAAGACAACATCCAGACCACCAAAATCGATCATGCTAGAATCCTAATCATCACATCCCCGGACTTGCCCCCCGGGGATGTTTTGATTTAAGGTCGGCGTCATCACTAGGGGAATGATGGAACATGGCAGTATTTGCGGGACAGGACCTGGTTTGCATTCGTGGCGAACGACTGGTTTTTTCAAAACTGAATTTCGAAATTGAAAGTGGCGGGTGCCTCACCCTGATCGGTCATAACGGGGCGGGTAAATCATCACTGCTGCGCATGATGGCCGGACTTTTACGACCTGCTGCAGGCATCATGAGCTGGGACGGACAATCCGTTGATGATGATATGGATGAACACCGCGAACGGCTGCATTACGTCGGCCATCATGACGCCATCAAACCTGTTTTAACCGTCGAAGAAAATCTGCATTTTTGGGCGGGCTTGCGCAGCGATGCCGATGAAGCCAAAGCCAATTTCCGCGAAGCTCTGGACGTTTTTTCCATCGGTCACCTGATCGACGTTCCCGGGCGCTTTCTTTCTGCCGGGCAGAAGCGCCGCGCCAACCTTGCGCGCATCATTGCCTCCAAATCTCCGGTCTGGCTGCTGGATGAACCAACGACCGCCCTTGATAAAGAATCCATCAAAAAGCTGGAAGGAATTATCGAGAAACATCGCGAAAATGGTGGCATTGTTGTGCTCTCCACCCATTCCGACATGAACATCAAAGATCAAAACATTCTGAATGTGGGCACCTTCACCGCCAAGCG
Source organism: Terasakiella sediminum (assembly GCF_033100395.1). NCBI lineage: Bacteria > Pseudomonadati > Pseudomonadota > Alphaproteobacteria > Rhodospirillales > Terasakiellaceae > Terasakiella > Terasakiella sediminum. The sequence continues at coordinate 146,227 of NZ_JAWLVJ010000001.1, forward strand.
CGGTCATGAAAGTGCATCACTTCTGGCGGAGGGTATCTAATGGGACGTTTTCTATCCATCGTAAAACGTGATTTGCGCCTGGCCCTTCGTCAGGGCAGTGACAGCGTCATGGTTGTGATGTTCTTCATCCTGACCGTGGTTCTCTTCCCCTTCGGCATTGGCCCGGAAGGCAATATCCTCGCCCGTGTGGCCTCTGGCGTGATCTTTGTAGCTGCCCTGCTCGCATCCATGCTGTCACTGGAACGTCTGTTTCAAACCGATTATGAAGATGGCTCGCTGGAGCTTCTGACGCTAAGCCCCATGCCGCTGGAACTGATTGTGCTGGGAAAAATCACAGCCCACTGGCTGACCACAGGCCTGCCTTTGATGATCGCGTCGCCCTTACTCGCCATTCTGATGAATATGAGCGGCGAAGGCTTTGGCATGTTGATGCTGGCCCTGCTGCTCGGCACCCCCGCCCTTAGCCTCATTGGCGCTATCGGCGCGGCCCTTGTGCTAGGGTCACGACGTGGTGGTGTCTTGATCTCCCTGCTGGTGCTGCCCCTGTTTGTCCCTGTCCTGATCTTTGGCGTGGGACTGATCGAAGCAGCCATCGGTGGCTTTGCGGTGAAATCTCAAATCCTGATCCTGTCCGGTATTCTCTTTGCCTGTCTTGCCTTCTGTCCTTTTGCAGCGGCTGCCGCAGTCAGGCAGTCTGTCGAATAAACGCTGACTGTCACAAAAGCTTAACACATCTGATCCGTAGGTTCTGCTCAATCCCTGTGATATCCTTACAGGATGATGACATCTTTAAGGGCCTTCGCCTTCCTAATTCTCCTCACCTGTTTTGCCGGATTTCAAAAAGGTGCAGCCGCAGAAGAATGCACCGCTTTTTCCGGCAACGGGGTGAATAACTGGTATCCCTTTTCCTATCGCACCGAAGAGGGACATCTGACGGGCGTGATGGTCGATGGCATGCGCGAGGCTTTAAAGCGGGTCGGGCTTAAATTGACCATTCAGGTCGATCGCCCCTGGAAACGCATCATCTATGATCTGGAAAATGCGCATGTGGATATGGTCTTGGGCGCCTACTGGAACAGTGAACGGGCAGAAAAATTCCATTATTCCGAAGCTATGGGAACGGATGAGCTGCGTATCTTTGTAAAATCCGGAAAAGAATTTACTTTCCATGCCTTTGCCGATCTGATCGGACGTTCCGGCATGCATCTGTTGGGCGGGTCGTTAGGCGATGAGTTCGATACTTTTTCACAAAAACATCTGGATTTACAGGAAGTCCCACAAAGTGATGCCATCATCACCATGTTGCAGAACGATCGCGCGGATTACGGCATCCTCGGCTATGTGGAAGGATTAAAGTTTATCCATACCCAAAAGCTGGAAGGCGAAATTACTGCCCTTCCCAAAGCCATCCTCGCCAACGCCATGCATGTAATGATCAGCAAAGAGGCAACTTGCGCCCACAAACTGGAAGCAGTGAACCAAGCCATCAAAGACATGAAAACAGATGGCACGCTGGATCGGATTTTAAACGATCACCTGAAAAAAATTGCTGATTACGCACAGTAATCAGGCGGCGAATTTCTTTTCCAGATAGGAAATAATCTCTTTCGATTCATAAAGCCATTCAGTCTCTGCCCCATCCTGGTCGATGCGCAGACAGGGGACTTTATGACGTCCGCCTTGTTGGGTCAGTTCTTCTTTATGGGTCATATTTTCCTTTGCATCGCGCAGTTCGATATTCAATCCCTGACGACGCAACTGGCGGCGCACCTTGACGCAGAACGGGCAGGCCTTGAACTGATAAATGCTCATATTCGCGGTGACCTCATCCACTTTGGCCTGCGCATCCTGTTCACGTACCAGAAACTTCGGACGTGTCAGAAAATCCACGATCAGAATAATACGCCCCAAAACCCAGCGAACAAATTTCATCAGTCTGTCTCCGATATGACCCCAATTAACGGGGCGGAGCTTTAGCACATAAATTAGACTCTTTCCAGAGTTTGAGATCCTCACAAAAAAGCCCCCACCAATCGGTGAGGGCTTCGCTGTCTTTATTTGGGTTTCTTAGCGACCAACGATGGCATCGTGAGCAGCCAGGATAGCCATATTGACCATCTCGGAAACCGTGGTGTCACGCGGGACGATCTGAACAGGTTTTTCAAGACCCATCATGATCGGACCAATCACCGTGCCACCGCCCAGTTTCTGCAACAGTTTGGAAGAAATATCCGCAGTATGCAGACCCGGCATGACCAGAACGTTGGCCGGACCGGACAGGCGGCTGAACGGATAATCATTCAGCAAAGCCTGATCCAGGGCTGTATTCACGGTCAGTTCACCGTCAAATTCGAAGTCCACATTGGAATTAGCAAGGATTTCTACCGCCTTGCGCACTTCTTCGGAACGACCACCAGCGCGACCGCTGAAGGATGAATAGGACAGGAAGGCAACGCGCGGTTCATGGCCGAGACGACGTGCCTTTGCCGCCGCAGAAATCGCGATATCCGCCATTTCCTGTGCGTTTGGTGTTTCGTGAATTCGGGTATCGGCCAAAAAGACCGTGTTATGACCGCTGGAAACAACAATGGAAACACCCATCGGGATTTGATCCTTGGATGGATCAAGCACACGTTCCACATCTTCATAAGCTGAATAGAAGCCACGGGTCAGGCCGGTAACCATGCCGTCCGCATCGCCACAGGCAACCATTACAGCCGCAAAGATATTTCGGTTCTGGTTTACCCAGCGCGTGCAATCACGCATCAACGCGCCTTTGCGCTGCAGACGTCTGTATAGATATTCCGCATATTCCTTGGTGCGTGGACCGATCAGGGAGTTGTTGATCTCAATCCCTTGCGCATCCGCCAGACCAAGGTTCTTCATAGTTGCCTGAATTTTATCTTCACGACCGACCAGAATCGGTGTGCCGTAGCCCGCGTTCAGGAAGGCATAAGCCGCACGGATCGCTTTTTCCTCTTCACCTTCGGCAAAGACGATACGACGTGGGTTGCCGCGAACCTTATCGCAAATCACCTGCAGGCTAGAAGCTGTCGGGTCAAGACGGCTGGCCAACTCGTTGCGGTAGTCATCCATATCAATGATCGGGCGACGTGCCACACCGGATGCCATGGCCGCTTCGGCCACCGCAGGCGGAACAGAGAAAATCAGACGCGGATCAAATGGGGCCGGAATAATGTAGTCCGGGCCATAACGCAAACGACGACCGGAATAAGCAGCTGCCACTTCATCCGGCACGTCTTCTTTGGCCAGATCAGCGAGCGCTTGTGCACAGGCCACTTTCATATCTTCGTTGATCGTGCTGGCACGAACGTCTAGTGCGCCACGGAAGATGTATGGGAAACCAAGAACGTTGTTGATCTGGTTTGGATAGTCAGAACGACCTGTTGCGGTAATCGCATCGGGACGAACCGCTTTCACGTCTTCCGGTGTAATTTCCGGATCCGGGTTTGCCATGGCGAAAATGATCGGCTTTGGTGCCATCTTTTCAACCATATCCTGGGTTACTGCACCCTTAACCGACAGACCAAAGAAGGCATCCGCGCCTTCCAAAGCTTCAGCCAGTGTACGCGCATCTGTGTCAGACGCATGTGCTGATTTCCACTGGTTCATGCCTTCTTTGCGACCTTTATAGATCACGCCTTTGGAGTCACACATGATCACATTGTCATGCTTCACACCCATGGCTTTTACAAGCTCACAACAAGCGATAGAAGCAGCACCCGCACCGTTCAAGACCAGTTTAACGTCTTCCATCTTGCGCCCTGTCAGATCACAGGCGTTAATCAGGCCCGCAGCAGAAATAATGGCCGTGCCGTGCTGGTCATCGTGAAAGACCGGGATGTCCATCATTTCGCGCAGGCGGGTTTCAATGGTGAAACATTCGGGGGCCTTGATATCTTCAAGGTTGATACCGCCGAAAGATTTACCCAGATATTTCACACAATTGATGAATTCATCTTCATCTTCGGTATCGACTTCCAGGTCAATACCATCCACATCGGCAAAGCGTTTAAAGAGAACCGCCTTCCCTTCCATCACAGGCTTGGAAGCAAGCGCACCCAGGTTGCCCAGACCAAGTACAGCTGTCCCGTTTGAAATAACCGCAACCACGTTGCCTTTGGCTGTATAGTCATAGGCCAGATTTGGATCGCGCGCGATCTGCTCACATGGTGCCGCCACACCTGGTGAATAGGCTAGGGACAAATCACGCTGTGTTGTCAGCGGTTTTGTCGGGTGAATTTCAAGCTTACCCGGGCGTCCGGATGCATGCATAAGAAGCGCTTCGCGCTCAGTAACCTTAACTGATTGATCGTCCATAATATGTTTTCGTCTCTAGTTTGATTTTGTTGCCGCAAATGGCAGGATTTAACCCTGCTCGTTGGTATGAAGATGGACGTTATCCGCATCGAAAGATTCAAGGATTTTGGTTGCCTTGTCCTGTTTTTCATCACTTTCGCTGCGTACCCACAAGATAATGCTGCCGGCATCAACCGCGCGCGCAAAATCTTCTGTATGCGGTGTCGCTGTCACTTCATCGAGGACTTCTTTTATGGCAACACCACCGACTGTCGCTCCCACAACAGCGCCGATCAATTCCCCAATTGGTCCCCCCGCAAGGAAGATGCCGCCACTGGCGACCATCGGTCCTTCAAAACGGATTTCCCCCACCAATGCCGTCATCACATCCTTGATCGGTTTTGCAGGCTTGCCCGCAGCCTCAATCGATTCATGTGAACTTAAAACACTCAAATCCGTGCGTTCAAAGCCGCCTTCCAGCAGTGCTGCCACACAGACTTCGAATTTCTCACGTGTTTTAAGAATGCCGACGATCTCGGTAAGAGGTGGTTTTGGGTTCATTTATTTTAACCAATATAGTGAATTGTGAACTTATATTGCGCAATATGCACCAATATGGGACATATGGCTAGCCCGAAAAGACTCAAAAAACCAACGTTTTTCCTACAATGGTGCTATGCGCTTCTAACAATGCAGGAATAAGACGGTGGAAACATGTCTCTTACCCATGTTATCACTATTCCACTTTTTTCAATCCCTGCAGCAGTAAATGATTTCATGACCATGCTTGACGTCACCAAAGAACACCTCCCGACCGAGATCACGGACGAGGAAATTGCCAGCCGTATGGCCGAAGGCGCGACCCCAATGATGGCGCAGTTTATGGCGATCAAGGAACGTCATCCGGGCATGTTGCTGTTCTATCGCATGGGTGATTTTTACGAGCTGTTCTTTGACGATGCCATTGCTGCCGCCGAAGCTTTGCAGATCACGCTGACCAAGCGCGGCCATCACAAAGGCGATGACATCCCCATGTGCGGCGTTCCGGTCAAGGCTTATGAAAGTTACCTTCCCAAACTGGTAGACAAAGGCTTCAAGGTTGCGCTGTGTGAACAGATGGAAGACCCGGCAGAGGCCAAAAAACGCGGATCAAAATCGGTGGTGAAACGTGATGTGGTCCGCCTCTTTACCGCAGGGACCATCACCGAAGATACCTTGCTGGATGCGCGCCAGAACAATTTCCTCGCCTGCGTGGCCCAATCACGAAATGACATTGGCGTTGCCTGGCTGGATATTTCAACAGGTGCTTTTTATACACAAGCCTGCGTGCCCGCCATGTTGCCTGCGGTGCTGGCACGTCTGAACCCCGGTGAATTGCTGGTCAGTGACAAGCTGCTGCAGGACCCGGCCCATTTTGAAACCTTTGGTGATTTCAAATCCATCCTGACGCCTCAACCCAACAGCCGTTTTGACAGTTCCAATGCCGCCAAGCGTCTTGAGTCTTTATATAATGTCAAAACGCTGGATGCCTTTGCCAATTTTGAACGTGCCGAGATTATGGCAGCAGGCGCGTTGGTTGACTATGTGGAACTGACGCAAAAAGGCAAATTGCCCCGCCTTGAAACCCCACGCCAGGTCGCGCAAGGCGCAACCATGGAAATTGATGCAGCAACCCGTCGTAATCTGGAACTGACCATTACCCTTAGCGGTCAGCGCAAAGGCAGTCTGCTGGAAGTGATAGACCGCACGGTTTCAGGGGCAGGGGCGCGTCTGCTCTCCACATGGCTGTCTTCACCCCTGACCGATGTTGCAGCCATTGATGAACGGCTGGATGGCGTCCAGTTCTTCACCGAAGATTTGCCTGCACGCGAAGATATCCGCAGCGCGCTTAAAGAATGCCCGGATATGGAACGCGCCCTTTCGCGCATCACATTGGGTCGGGGCGGTCCGCGTGATCTCGCTGCTATCCGCGACGGACTAGCCGCCAGTTTCTCTTTGCGCGAAAAACTGATTTCGCTGACCCCGCCCAAAGTGCTGGAAGATTGCGCAACCGATCTGGGCTCCCACGGGGAACTGGTTGATAATCTGCGCCGTGCATTAGGCATGGAGTTGCCGCTGATGGCACGAGATGGGGATTTCATTGCCCCTGATTATTCGCCCGAACTGGATGAATTACGCACGCTACGCAGTGAAGGCAAGCGCCTGATCTCCAACCTTCAGGCTAAATATGCGGAAGCAGTCGATATCCCCACCTTGAAGGTCAAACATAACAATGTGCTGGGCTATTTCGTCGAAGTGACCGCCAAACAGGCAGAAAAAATGCCCACCGAAGGCGAATTTATCCATCGCCAGACCATGAAGAATGTCATCCGCTATACAACGGTGGAACTGTCCGAGTTGGAAGGCAAGATCAGTTCAGCTGCGGACCGGGGCCTCGCGCTTGAACTGCGCCTGTTTGAGGAACTGATTGATCGGGTGCAAACCAATGCCAATGAGATTGCACTGGCCGCCAATTCTCTCGCCCGCCTCGACGTTCTGGCAGCCCTTGCTGAACTGGCCGTGGAGCGCAACTACAACCGCCCGATCCTGAGCCAGGGTTACGAATTCGATATTCAGGGCGGCCGTCACCCGGTCGTGGAAGCCGCCCTTGAAGCCGCCAACGAATCTGCCTTTGTGGCAAACAATTGTGATCTTTCTGACGAACAACGCCTCTGGCTGATCACCGGTCCCAACATGGCGGGTAAATCGACATTCCTGCGCCAAAATGCCCTGATCACCATCCTGGCACAAATGGGCGGATACGTGCCTGCCAGCAGTGCTCATATTGGCGTGGTGGATCGTTTGTTCTCCCGCGTGGGTGCAGCCGATGATCTGGCGCGCGGACGTTCAACCTTTATGGTGGAAATGGTGGAAGCTGCGGCCATCCTTAACCAATCCACAGATCGATCCCTCGTTATTCTGGATGAGATCGGGCGCGGCACGGCCACTTTTGATGGCCTCTCCATCGCCTGGGCGGTGGTAGAACATCTGCACGAACTCAACAAATGCCGCGCCCTTTTCGCCACCCACTATCACGAACTGACAGCGCTGACCGCCAAACTCGGTCATCTGTCGTGCCATTCCATGAAAGTGAAGGAATGGAAAGGCGAAGTGATTTTCCTCCATGAAGTCGGCGCAGGTGCAGCCGATCGATCCTACGGCATCCATGTGGCCCGCCTGGCCGGCCTGCCCAAAGCCGTCATCAAACGCGCCGAGCAAGTGCTGGAAACCTTGGAAAAAGGCGAACAAAGCAGCGCGGTCACCAAATTAGCCGACGACCTGCCTTTATTTGCGGCTTTGGCAGCTGAGCCAGAAGTGGTTGAAACTGCGAGACCCAACGAAGTAGACCTCGCACTCGACGACATCAACCCCGATGACCTGACCCCACGCGAGGCTCTTGAGGCGCTCTACAAGCTGAAAGATTTGCGCACCAGCGACTAACCCACACACCGCCGGCATGACGATTAACTACGTATCCAATAACTGCTCCACCACCCACGTATAAAAGGGGCGGCAACTGCCTTTCATAATTTCCCGCACACCAATGATATAAATTTCGCCGAGTTGGGGGAGTTGATTGAATTGGCGCAAAGGGACATGGATGAAGGGGCGGCTGGCGTCGATACGGAAGGTGGCGTCATAGTCGTTTAGCCCGACGATCTTTGAGATGACTTCATATTCATTGTAGGTGCATTGGCCGTCGCTGGTGGTGACCAGCTTGCCGTTCATGGAACAGGCGGTGAGGAAGAAGAGTAGAAAGGAAAGAGTGAGGATGGATCGAGTCATACGCTTGTCCATTGCTGATGCACCACCATAAGATAGCACAAAAATTCGTCATGGCGCATTCATTGCGCCATCAGGGTGGATATCACGCTCTGGCCTTAACCCTGATCGCGCAACATATGCGCGATGACGTAGTTTTCTTTTGTCGTCCTCTTCACCGACCATTGGGGTAATGGATCACTGTCAGGACCTTGGCGTCCTGATCGCTCATATTGCGATAACCGTGCGGGCGGTCCCCGGCAAAGCGAATGGTTTGGCCGACTTCCAGGTCATGCCAAAGATCATCGCAGTAAATTTCCAGCGCGCCTTCCATAATGGTGATGAACTCGATCACACCCGGGGCATGGGGTTCGGACATGCGGTTATAGCCGGACTGGATGGTGAGTTCGAGATATTCAAACCCGAGATGATCGTCATAGGGGAACAAGGGCGCGATCAACAGCCCTTCGCCTGCCGGGTGCTGGCGGATGTCATCGGATTCGCGCACGGCTGTTTCACCCAGTTTTTTGGACGGTGGTTCAATAAAGCTGGAGAGCGAGACTTCAAATCCGGTGGCGATTTTCCAGAGCGTTGAAACAGTCGGGCTCGATTCCCCGCGTTCGATTTGGCCCAGCATGGCTTTGCTCACACCCGTTAAATCAGCGGCTTTATCAAGGCTGAGCTTCTTTTCCTTGCGCACCGAACGCAGCATGTCTGCCAGATGATCCTTTGGGTCCTGCATGGTCACTCCCCTCGCCCACAAAAATTCTTCTGGATGTTATAACGCACAAATGATAGGGTGACCAGAATGTACGTTATAACGCACAAAATTGTGAGCCCCCCATGAAACAGTTTTTCTCCCCTTCCTATATTTCTGCCGGATTTGTTGCCATTTTGGTCGGCTATACCAGTGCGGCCGCCATTGTGTTTCAGGCGGCAATCGCCGCCGGGGCCACGCCTGATCAGGTCAGTTCCTGGATGTGGGCGCTGGGCGTTGCCATGGGGGTGATGGGAATTGCACTTTCTGTATATTACCGCCATCCCATCATGATCGCCTGGTCCACACCGGGGGCGGCGCTGATGGTCACCAGCTTGCCCGGCATTGCCTATAGTGATGCCATCGGGGCTTTTCTGTTTTGTTCATTACTGATTACCATCTGCGGGCTGACCGGGTGGTTTGACAAGATTATGAAGCTGATCCCTCAAAGTCTCGCCACCGCCATGTTGGCAGGTGTCTTATTGCAATTCGCCTTCAAAATCTTCCCCGCGTTTGAGACCGAAACCCTGATTGTCGCGGCCATGCTGGTCACCTACATTTTGGCAAAATGGATGAAATCCACCTATGCCATCCCCTTAACCTTTGCCATCGGGGTGATCCTCGCTTTGATGCAGGGCAAAATCGATATGGGCGACATCACGCTGGAAGTCACCACACCTGTCTGGACCACGCCCACTTTTGACATATCAGTACTGATTGGAATCGGCCTGCCGCTTTTCATTGTCACGATGGCGTCGCAAAACGTCCCCGGTATTGCAGCGCTTCGTGCACATGGCTATCAAACACCAGCGTCCCCCTTGATCGGATGGACCGGGGCCATGGGTCTGGCGTTCGCACCCTTTGGCGGATATGCCTATAATATGGCAGCGATCACGGCCGCTTTGTGTATGAGCGAAGACGTGCACCCTGACCCCAAACAGCGTTATTATTCCACCATCTGGGTTGGGATTTTTTATCTGCTGGCGGGTATTTTCGGAGCCACCGTTGCCGGATTCTTCACAGCCTTCCCACAAGCCCTGGTCGGGGCCATTGCAGGCCTTGCCTTGCTTGGTACCATCGCCAACAGCCTACATGGTGCCTTGGAAGACACACGGGGCCGTGAAGCTGCGATCCTGACATTTGTCATCACAGCATCAGGCGGAACATTTCTGACCATCGGGGCGCCCTTTTGGGGGCTGGTGATCGGATTAATCGTTTATCTGTTAAATCAGCGGACTGTTCAACGTGGCTGAGGCTTCGGCCTCTTCCAGCGTGACATTATCAAACTGCTTCAGGTTATTCTTGTCAATAATCGCCTGAATGCCCGTGACATAATCCAGACCGCGTTCTGAATATTTATCCAGTGCGGTTGCCAGTTTATGACCGTTCAATGCTTCGCGGTTATCGCGCATCTGGCGACGCAGCACACGCAGTTTCTGATAAGCTTTATGAGAATTCAGGTTACGCACGTAGGCTTTCAGGCTGCCTTTCAGGTCATCAAAAGCTTTGATGCGATGGGTTTTCCCTTCTGCACGACCAGACGGCACGATACCTTTGTCTTTCGGATCAAACGTCCATTGGCCGAACAAGGCATTGCCTTCACGGGCAAAGCGCGAGGTACCCCAACCGCTTTCTTCTGCAGCTTGCGCCAATGCGAGAGAGGCAGGGACCACATCCATACGTTCCAGCAGCAGATCAAAATTCTGATCCGCAACGCGATAACGGCTAAAGGCCGCGTTCAACCAGATACGGTCTTCACCCCGCAGTGCCAGACCCATGGTCAAACGGTGGCGCAGACGCCAGACTTTGGCGCGATTGGTAATAATCTCTTCATTGATTTTCAGAACCAGTGGCAACAGCGTGCGGAAAAACAGGGATTTGCGCTCATCCGTCTGTTTGATCATCGCCAGATCATAAGGCAATGCACTGATGAACACGCGCGGCACGGTGTTTTCGCCTTTTAAAACCGGGTCAAGTTGATATCCGATTTTGTCGAACTGGGAGTTGAGATCAGACGAACTTAGACGTCCATCACCAAATTTATCTTTGCGCCCTTCAAGCGCATCAATACCAGCTTTGGCGACTTGTTTCGATTTTGCCAGTGGCAAGACGGAAACCGGTGCTTTGCTTGTCGTATTGGCGGGATAAAAAATCTGCGCCATGGTGACAGCAATAAAACAGAACCCCAAAAGACCCAGAATCGTCCATTGGCAGCCTTTGTTTTCCTGAACTTCAGCCATATCCAAATCAATGTTGTTAACAAAAAAGCGCATTAAACCAGTTGTTTATGACAACGTGCGATCTTTAAAATGCGCAAGTGATCGATCTTTCTTTTACCAGCCGCATCCGATCAGGCTGTAAGGCGGATTGTACAGAAATTCGACCTGAATGCCAGACGACAATATTCTTAACAAATCTTTAAGGATTAAAGGGCCTTGCATGATAAGGCCGCTTTCATACCCTACTAGATAGACATTTTTTCCTAATCCAGCCTATTGATTAAGGGAGTGTTTGATTTCCTCGCCAATCCCGAATAGGATATTCCTTGCTCTTTAAAGGGATAAGAGCGGTGGTTTTCTACGTAACGAAAAGAAAAAAATATGCCTGAATCATCTGCGAATATTTCAACCAAATGGGTGACAATTGCGCCCTTCCCAGCGGCATTTCTCAGCAAAGACCGTCAAGTGGTTGCCCAAAGTAACGCAGCGCAAATCATTGTAAAAAACCTTCAGAGTCAAACTATTATAGATATTTTCGACAAAGTGGATGCAACCCTTTCGCCCCTTTTGCAGACGATCGGGCTGGAAAGTGACAAGGGCGTTCTCTTCTTTGACATGACCATTTCACCCACCGATGATGGCTATCTGATTTTTGCCAAAGACAGCTCCCTTGAACATAACCTGCGTGCGGCCCTCATGGATTCGCGTCAGCGTTTCAAAGACCTGGTGGAAATTTCGAGTGACTTCGCCTGGGAAGTGGGCGCGGATGGACACTTTATTTTCGTCTCCCAACGTGGTGCGGTGGGCTACGAGCCGGACGAGCTGATCCAGAAACATTCCGAAGATATTGTCTTAAAACGCGACAAAAAACATTCGCTTAATCCCTTCATGTCCAAATCCAAGCTGGAACGTGAAGAAGTATGGGTCCTGCGCCCAGACGGGGAGCCGGCTTGCCTGACCGTTTCCTGCCTGCCTTTATTTGATGAAAACAATCAATGGGTCGGCACACGCGGTGTATGCCGCGATATCACCGATGAGCGCGAACGCGATGCGGCACTTGCACGCGCCTATCACCGTGATCAGCTGTTGGCCTATATCGTCAAAACCATCCGTGATGAGGTTGAACCCAGCAATATGCTGACAGCAGCCGCCAATGCAACAGCACGTGCGCTCAGCGCCAATGGATGTCAGATTTTCCGTCGTCAGCCGGACAGTGGTATGATTGTGGATGCCTCCTTTGGCGATGTGCCCGAAGACGTGCCAGACCTGTTTCAACGCCTTGAAAAACTGAATGAAAATGAAGTCGGCATTTTTGAAACACCGGACTGGCTGGCGATTTTCTCTGCCACACGCTATCGCCGTAACGTCAATGGCGCCATCTGCCTGTGGCGTGAAAAAGTGCGCGGCACCTGGAATGATGATGATAAAATCCTCGCCATTGATGTTGCAAACCAGCTCGGCATCGCAAACGAACAAATCTCCGGGCATGAACGGATCGTAGAACTGTCACGCACCGATGCGCTGACCGGATTGTTAAACCGCCGCGCCTTCTTTGAAGATGAACTGCCGCGCCATATTGAGCGGCTGCAATATAACAAGGCCCCAGCCGCACTGATCTATGTGGATCTGGACCACTTTAAACAGGTAAACGATGTGTTTGGTCACCAGAAAGGTGATGATGTCTTGCTGATGCTGCGTGATTTTCTGCTCAAACACGTGCGCCCGGGTGATGTGGTTGCACGTCTTGGTGGGGATGAATTTGCCCTGTGGCTGGATGACATCAGTGAAGAAACGGCAGACAAACGATGTGCCGGGATTATCGAATCCAGTGCCTTTTTCCGGGAACATTCCGGCAGCCCGGACAAACCCCTGGGTGTGTCGGTTGGACTGGCTTTGTTTGACCCGACCTCAGATGAAGACGTTGAAGGCTTGATCAGTCGCGCAGATGCGGCTATGTACAAGGCAAAACGCGCAGGACGCGGCAATTTTAGAAAAGCTGTGCCCTATGAACCAAAGTAAAATAACCATGACGAACGACGACGTGTACAGGCTCTGAAAAGACGATGAATAGCAACCCAGTACATGATGCGCCTCTAACTTATGATGAGGCAAAAGAACTTGCCCAGCACCGTGACCTCACGGTTCGTAAATCGCTGGCCGAGCGTGAAGACATTCGTCCCGAAATTCTATTCTATCTGGCAGGCGACCCGGACCCGGAAGTACGTAAAGCCATTGCGCGTAACAAGGCAACACCTGCGCGCGCCTATGTGGACCTGGCACAAGACGCCAACGATGAAATTCGATCGGATCTCGCAGAAAAAATCGCCGTTCTGGCCCCGAAACTGACCGCTTACGAGGTTGACCGGGTGCAAAGCTATGCCTTCCAGGCCCTGGAAATTCTCGCGTCCGACCAATTGGCGAATGTGCGGGGCATTCTGGCGGAAACCCTAAAAGATGTCGCCCAGGTACCGGAAGAACTGATTAAGAAGCTCGCCTGTGATTCCGAACTGTCGGTTTCCACACCTGTGCTGGAACATTCCCCGGTTCTGACCGATGATGCCTTACTTGAAATTATTTCCAGCGGGATTTCATCCGGGGCTTTGGGCGCCATTTCAAATCGTGCGAGCGTCAGCTCGTCCGTGTCCGATGCGATTGTGGAAACCCATGATGTGCCTGCGATTACCACATTGTTATGCAATGACAGCGCCCAGATCCGCGAAGAAACACTGGATCAACTGGTCGATCAATCCCGCGAAATTAAGGAATGGCAGGGGCCACTGGTTCATCGCCCTGTCCTAAGTAACAATGCGGCTCAGCGTCTGGCGGAATTTGTTGCAGACAATCTGATGGACAGTTTGAAGGGCCGCGATGACCTGAACGCGGAAACCCTGAATGTTGTCAGAAAAGAAGTTTCCCGCCGTTTGGCTGTGAAACATAAACCGCGCAAGAAAACCGTTCCCAGCCTTGATCTTGATCAGACCAACATGGCACTGAAAAAAGAATATACATGGTTGTTCCAGCAACCTGCCCATGTGATTGCCCAAAATCTGAAACGCATGAACAAACTGACCCCGCAAGTGGTTGCCAATGCCTTGACTGAAGGCGATTACGATTTTGTAGTGGCGGGGCTGGCTGAACTGTCCCACATGCATATGTCAGTTGCCCAGCGCATGATCGCCATGCGCAGTGCGCGCGGTGTCGCAGCTTTGTGTTGGAAAGCAGGGATGGATGCGATCATGGCAATGCGCATTCAGGCCAAGGTCGCCCATATTCCGGCAGATGATATCTTGAAACATAACGATGGGCAATATGCCCTGAAAGATGAAGAACTGCAGTGGCAGATCGACTTTTTCACCAATATGGCTGTTTAAGATTGGCTCATCTTTTTCAAGGCTTCGGCTTCCAGTTCGCGTGATTTGTCTTCGATCGTTTTTTCCAGAACGTCCATAAACTCTTTGCGTTTCAGACCGGGTTCAATCGCGGGCATGATCTCGATAACAATTTTGCCCGGTTTCTTCAAAAAACTACGTCGCCCCCAAAAAACACCGGAATTCAGTCCAACCGGAATAACAGGCTGTTTGGTCTGGGTATAGATAGCTGCAACACCGGGTTGATAGTCCCCCGCTTCCCCCGGGAAAGAGCGTGTACCTTCCGGGAAAATAACCACATTGCGCCCTTTTCCAAGTGCCTCTTTCACATCACGCACCATATTTTTCAACGCACTGGCCCCGGCTGCACGATCCACCGCAATATGGCCGCTGCGTTTCACATACCAACCATAAAACGGGATTTTCAACAGTTCTTTTTTCAGGATATAAGCCGTTGAAAGACGCAACAAAACAAAGATCGCCGTATCCCAGGCCGACTGGTGTTTGCACGCGATGATCGCACCGCTTTCCGGCAGGTTTTCAAGGCCGCGCACTTCATAATCTATGCCGGTGATATTTCGCATGCCCCACATGACATAACGGGTCCAGAATTGGGATCCTTTACGCATTTCCTGTGACGAAAAAGGCATCAGAACCAACAGGATCAAAGCAATGATCCCGGTGCCGCCAAACAGGTAAATATTAAACAGGAGCGAGCGGATAAATGTCATTTCAATATCTCTAAATCAGTTCTGCGGGCCAATTCCTGACGCACCCACACCAACAGGTATTTATTATATTCCCCCACCAAAAGCGCCGCTGTCCCAGGCCAGCGCCACCATTGATCCACTTTGACATGTTCAGGGAAAACCGGATGGGCAATAATAGTGGTATAAGGTAAATGAAAAGAAAATTCCAACAGACTTCTTGGCATATGGTAATTGGCTGTCACCAATCGCACGGTCTGAAAGCCTGTTTTTTCCACCCAATCAGCTGTTTCACGCGCATTACCGCGGGTATTGTCAGCCTCATGACCAATATCGATACAACATTCCAGCTCCTGCGGCGATTCTTTTGAAAGACTGAGCAGTTCTTCCAGGTCAACCCCGCGATATACACCAGAAATCAGCATTTTTTGTGCTTTCTGATCAGAAAGAAGTTCCAGGCCCGTATTAAGACGCTTGGTCCCACCTGTTAAAACCACGATACCATCAGTCAGACTATCTTGATCCTGAACCGTGCGCGGCACCAAATCGAGGAAAGCGATAAACCCGCCTGTCCAGACAGCACAGATCAGCAGACACAGGACGAAAAACGGCCCGATAAAGCGGCGTTTGCGTTTAGGTCCAAAACCACTCATGGGTTAAACCATCTTTTTCAGGCTGCGTAACACAGCTGACCTTGCCGTCAGATATCCCATCAACCCGGAAATCAGCGGCAGCGACATGACAGCCACCCACTGCACAGGCGTGATATCAATCTGTGGCAATAAAGCACTGTCGATCTGGCGATAAAGATAGGCAAACCCGCCAAATGTCGGCCCGGCAACCGCCAGCCCCAACATCCCGCCACGCAGGCCCAGATGCAGGGAATGTTCCGCAAACTGACGCGCGATATAACTATCCTGTGCTCCGATCAAATGCAGCACCTCAATCACGTCATGATGGATGGCAAGGCCTGTTTTGGTCACAAAAAAGATCGTTCCGATGGAGGCCAGCCCAATCAGCGCCAACACGATATAAGCACCATATTCCAACGTCTGGCTCATGCGGATCAGGCGATCCAGCCAGATGCGATGATCATCCAGTGTTGCCCCCGGGGCCACCTGACTTATCTGGGTCAGTACCGCATTGGCATCAAATTCAACAGATGAACGCAAGGTCACATCAATCAAATGCGGCATGGGCATATCTGAAAGACTGTTTGCGTTACCCAACCAGGGTTCCAGCAGTTCCAGCACCTCGGACTTCGCCATGGGGTTCGCCAGCAAGACAGCCGGGTTAGCACGCAGGATTTTAAGGGCGGCTTCAGTTTGATGCTGATCCGCCTGAACACTGCGTTGCGGTGGGATTTGTACCGTCAGCGTATCACTGGCCCCTTGTTCCCAGCGCAGGCTGACCGATTGCATGATGCTGGTTGCAATGACGGATAAAGCCGCCAGATAAACCATAAAGGCAATCAACCAGGGCAGAAAGCGCGTGCCCGGGTCTTTATCCAGCGGCAAATCTTTATGATGGTTAAAGGACAGGAAACTCATGAGATTTTCCCTTCCATGCGGATACCACCGCCGCGCGCCGGGCGCAATGGGCCCATTTGTTCCACCCGGCCATCTTCAATACAGATACGCGGATGGCCAAACTGACGCACCAGTCCTTCGTTGTGGGTCGCCATCACAATGGTCGTGCCCAGCTTGTTTAATTCTTCCAGCAAATGCAAAAGACGCACTGCCAGCTTGTCATCCACATTCCCCGTCGGCTCATCCGCCAGCAATAGACGCGGACGGGTAATAACAGCACGGGCAAGGGCCACACGTTGCTGCTGCCCACCTGAAAGCGTGGTGGGGCGCGCATCCATATGATCTTTTAAGCCCACCCAGGCCAAAAGTTCACTTACGTGCTTTTTGATATCTTTTTCATGAACATTAGCAACCCGCATGGGCAAAGCCACATTATCAAAGGTGGAAAGATGATCCAGCAGGCGGAATTCCTGAAATACAACGCCGACTTCACGGCGAAGCGCAGGCAATTTTTCCCGGTCGGTCGTTGCGATATCGCTGCCAAACAGGGAAATCAGGCCACGGGTCGGGCGATGGGCCAGATACATCAGTTTCAACAGGGAGGACTTACCCGCCCCACTGGGACCGGTCAGAAAATGAAACGCACCTTCATTCAAGGTCAAAGAGACATCGCGCAGAATCTCGGGACCAACCCCATAGCGCAATCCAACATTTTCCAGTTTAACGATAACCAAGTCTCAGAAATCCCAATATATTTTCGGTCCTCTTTTTTATGCGAACTTTGAGCCTGAGTTAAGACCTTATTCACACAATCTGAGTTAAAGTGAAAAATAACGATATTTATGAAAGAAATTGCTTTATGCGTGATCTTGCGTCAAAGTAAGGAAACGCCTATAAAGTTTAAGGACTTACGTGAAATTTTGGTGGCCTTATGATTATTAGTTGTCCGAACTGTTCAGCACATTATTCCGTTCCGATCGCCGCACTGGGCGAAGATGGGCGCACGTTACGTTGTGCGAATTGTGGTCATGCCTGGGAACAAAAGCCCTATGATGACAGTATTCTTGAACTTGATGATCATGAAACAACGACAGCACCACCGCCGCCTCCCCCTCCACCTGCGCCAGAACCGGCCCCCATGCCGGAACCTGAGCCAGAACCCGAACCAGAACCTGTGTTTGAGCCAGAACCAGAGCCGGAACCGGAACCACCAGCGGCATCTGATGCCCCTGTGGATGACATGCCGTCTGATGAAGAATTAAACGATATCTTCGGCGATGATGATATTGAACCGATGGAATCCATGGCGGAATCCATGTATAGCTCTGACGATATCGACACATTGGATGACATTGGTGATCCAGAACCAATCCCGGAAGTCTTCACCGCGCCTGTGCGCAAAAAAGAAAAGCAGAAGAAAAAGGGCGGGTTCTTCAAGTTCCTGTTCTATATTATCCTGCTGCTGGCCATTCTGGTCGCCGCCATTCATTTTGGTCGTTCATTCATCACACAGTTTGTGCCGCAGACAACGGATTATTACAAAATCTACGACCAATATTACGGCGAGATTCAGGAAATGCTGGGCATGACACCGAAACTTGAAGAGTCGTTGGTCTTTAGAGAGTACACAACCGACATCGTTAAAGAAGGCAATGACACCATTGTGGTCGTCGTCGGCGATGTGGCCAATATTTCAGAGGTGAAATTCAGCGTGCCGATGATCCGGATTTCTCTTTATGACGTAAATGACGAAGAAGTGCATTTCGAAGTCGTGGAAACAACAGATCGCGAGATTGAAGCGGGGGGGTTCTCCCCGTTTGAAGCCCGCATCAAAAACCCACCATCATCCGCACGCCGCGTCGGTGTGGACTTTATGGTCCCTGAAGCGCAATAAACCGTTTCAGATATAATATTTAAAAGCCGCCTCCTTCATTTAAGGGGCGGCTTATTTATTTCTGATAAAATTGCACCATATTGGATAGGGCAAACATCTCACGAAAAACCATATCCGCGCCAGCAAGTTCCAGCATTTCAGCATAGCCAGGCCCGGCATGGGATGCCCCTGCAAACCCAAAGACGGTCATTCCGGCTTTTTGCGCCCCTTTAATCCCGACCGGGCTATCTTCAATCACCAAGCAGCGATCCGGTGAAACACCCATTTCTTTAGCCGCATGCAAAAACAAATCAGGCGCCGGTTTGCCGCGCATGACCATTTCAGCGCTGAATAAATTGGGTTTGAAATGATCAATCATTTTGGTCAGTTCCAAAGAATGGGTGATCTTTTCAATGCTACCGCTGGACGCCACACATACGGGCAGCTTGATCAACTCCAAGACTTCTTCCATGCCGCTAACCGGGGCAAGGCGTTGTTCAAACACGTCTCGATCAGCCTTGCGAACCTGTTGTTCAAAATCATCCGGCAGTTCAATCCCGGCACTTTTAAAGACAAGTTCTTTCACCCGTTTCAGGCTGGAGCCTGTGAACCGTTCACGACATTCACGGGGCGGCACATCCGCATCATATTTTGCGAGCACTTCTGAAAGCACATGCGAGGCCAAAAGCTCGCTATCCACAAGCACGCCGTCACAATCAAATATGATCAGATCGAAGGCGCAATCAGCGTTTGTGTCTATGGTCATCCTGTAAACTTTCACCACAATGGGGACAATGGGCATAAAAATGCAGGCCCCCTTTTACACTATGGTGCAGGATGTTGCGCGCTTCTTCTATAGAAATTCCCAAATCTTCCTGAATTTTACGCAATTGTTCGGCTTCTTCTTCTGTCAAAACGCCGTCTGCCAACGCGTCCACCACCCGGTCGCGGTATTTTTCCCGACGCAGATGCAGTTGTTCGGAAAAAGCAGAGGCCAGAATCCCGGCAGGCAACGCAACCATCCCGATCCCGACGATGGAAATCGCTGCCCCAAAAAATTTACCCACGGGCGTGATCGGATAGGCATCGCCAAACCCCACCGTC
This sequence comes from Terasakiella sediminum, assembly GCF_033100395.1. Lineage (NCBI taxonomy): Bacteria > Pseudomonadati > Pseudomonadota > Alphaproteobacteria > Rhodospirillales > Terasakiellaceae > Terasakiella > Terasakiella sediminum. The sequence continues at coordinate 165,905 of NZ_JAWLVJ010000001.1, forward strand.
GTCAGTGTAATCACCGCCCACCACATGGCATTCGGGATATTCGAAAAAACGTCGGGCTGGGCTTCATGTTCAAACAGAAAAATCATGCTGGCCGCAAAAATCATTAATAGCAGCAGCACAAAAAGCGCGGCCCCAAAGGCACGCGCTTCCTGCCTGAGAACCGTCAGCATAATGGACATGGCAGAGGAATAACGCGTCAGCTTAAAGACCCGAAGCAGACGCAGAACCCGCATGAAACGAAGATCGACAGCAATCAGGAAGCTGAGATAAAATGGAAGGATTGCGATAATATCAACCAGTGCCGTCGGCGTAAGCAGATACTTCAGTCGCCCCCAAACCGGATGTGCAAATTTCGGATCAGGATTTTCCGAAACCGTCCAGATTCTCAAGGCCAATTCAATAGTGAAGACAGCAACGGAAAACAGTTCAAACCCGTAGAAGTAATCCCCATAAACCTGCTGCAGAGAAGCAACCGATTCCAGAATAACTGCCAGAACGTTCAGGGAAATTAGAGCAATGATAAATACATCAAAAAACAGGGAAGGAAAGTCATCCTTGCGCCCGACTTCCATAACTTCATAAACCCGGTTCCGTCGGCTTTGATTATCTGCTTGTGGAGTAAATTCGCGCTGACGGGGGGCAACCGCATCCAGAATATCGCTCTCACGTCGCCCGACCGTTTGATCTTTGTGGACCGTTTCGGCCTTTTTGATTCGACGGCCTTTACCTGATCTACGTTCCTGCTGTGCCATAGCCTTGCACCCATTTCCCCTATTTCAACAGATCAAGTGTAGGAAAAAAGGATGAAGGAAGGTTTAAGTCAGGCAGGGCTTGCCTTCTTCATAGGGAGTACCTTGCGGACACCGTGTGCCCAGCATAAAGATGATAGAGGCGAGCGAACAGGCAGCCGCACTCCAAAGTCCAAGCTCGCTAAATCCGGTTTGTTCCATGGCAATCCCGGCCAAAATCGGGCCAACGATTTGCCCAACGCCGTAAGACACCACCAAAATACCCATGAGCGCAGATGGATTGTGCGGCGACAACTTGCCACCAAGGGCCAGCACCACGGTTACAATCCCCATGAAACATCCGCCAAACATAAAGCCACCGACCAGGGCACTGGCTGAAGACGGGATCAGGACGGGCAAGGCACATCCGACAGCCTGAACCAGATAGGCAAGAACCAATGCTTTAAAATCACCCATTTTGCCGGCAACCTTCATCCAGAAGTAACAACTTGGTGCAAGGGCAACGCCCAGCATCACCCAGGCGTAATTGCGGCTATCAGCAAGGGCCGGGTTTTCCGCCATGATGGAGATAATAAAAGTCGTGCCGATGGAAAACGTCGCGCCTGCCAGACAGTAAGAAATCAGCAGAAATGTTATTTGTCTCTGACGCAATTTTACCTGATTGGCATGACCCGCAACGGGTGTCGGCAAGCCATCCGCCCCCACCCACAACATGGCAGGGATCGCAAGCAACAGGCCAATTACGCCAATGATCAGCCAGGCATTACTCCATCCCATGACAGGTTCAGACCATGTCAGAACAATCCCGCTGACAATCACACCTAAACCCACACCGCTAAAGTGAATACCGATATAATCAGGGCGATGGCGTTGCTTTAAATGATCCAGCACTAATGAAGTGCAAATCACCATTCCTGCCGCACTTGTCAGACCCGAAATATAACGCAAGCCCGACCAGATCACGACACTGTCGGTAAAGGCCATCAATGCCGTGGTCAAAACAGCCAAAATCATCCCCCAGCGATAATAAGTCAGTTTAACCATGGGATCACGCAGACGACTGGCGATCAAAGCACCGGACAAATATCCAGCATAGTTAAAGGCCGCCAGAAAGCCTGCCCCATCATCCCCCAAACCCGTTGCCGTTTGCATGGCAGGCAGCAAAGGTGTCAGCGCAAATCGTGCAATCCCCATGGTGAGGATAAGTGACGAAATACTGGCAAGAAGCAATTTCCATGTGGGCAGGTGATGTTGCATCAGTTGGCACCTTTTTGTTTGATGATCGAACAGTATAGTATCTTGTGAAAATAATCATTACAAACGATTAGTTTTGATGATATCATTCATAAAAAGTGATATCATGAGGTCGCTATGGAAATTTCCTCCCTTAAAATCTTCATCGCAGTGGCAGAAAATGGCAGTGTTTCAACGGCTGCAGAACAGCTTCATTGTGTGCAATCCAACGTCACTGCACGCATCAAAAAACTGGAAGAAGAGCTTCAGGTCTCCCTTTTTGTGCGTAAAAGCCGGGGGATGGAACTGAGCACACAAGGGCATGTTTTATTGGATCACGCCTATCAGCTGATCGATATGGAACGCCAAGCCGTACGTGCGGTCAACGCCAGTCTGGATGATGGCGGCACCCTCTCACTCGGATCCATGGAAACAGCAATGGCTGTCAGGCTTCCGACGCTCTTAAAAGAATTTCACAAACGCCATCCCAAGACAGAACTGTCCGTGCGCACAGGTACCACAGACGAAATGATCAAAAAAGTGCTGGATCATCAACTGGACTGTGCCATTGTCGGCAGCAAGGTTGAAAGCGACAAGATCGTACAATATCCGTTTTTTAAAGAACGGCTTGTTCTGGTCAGCACACCGGGTAATGAAAAATCCAGCACCCTGCTGGTTTATCGCAAAGGCTGTGCGTATCGGGCACGTGCGGAAGAATGGCTGCGTCGCGAAGGACGCCTGCCCTACACCATCATGGAATTCGGCACCCAAGAAGGCATCATCGGCTGCGTCAGCGCCGGACTTGGCGTCACCCTCTTGCCACAGGAAGTCGCCAAAGGCCTAAGCAAAGACCTGATCATCACTGACTTACCGGACGAGATCGCGGATGTGGATACCTATCTGATTTGCAACAAAACCACCATCCAGACAAAGCCCATGGAAACCCTGATGGCGCTGACGGCGGAATATGCAGCACTTGAGGCTGCTTAGGTCATCATACTTTCAGGCAGTGCACTGTCACTAAAGGTTGGCAGGCGTCGGGCGTTGAAGAGTTGGTAGTGCCACCATTCATTGCGATAAAAGTCCCAGTTTGCAGTGGTCATGATACCCATCAATAGGATTCGATTCTGCTGGGCTTCAACCGAGATTTCTTTGTTGCCGTGATGGGACAGCGGTGTGAATTCATCAAATCCTGTGCCCATATCCAGGTCTTTCCCATCGGGGCCGATCAAGGTCAGATCAATAGCAGCCCCTCGTGAATGGGGCGACCCACGGCGAGGATCGGACAGAAAATCCGGGTCCGGGGTGTGATTCCACAACTTCCATTGCGCTTCGCTGGGGCGGAACGCATCGAAAATACGGAAGCGATAACCGAGTTTGTCGGCAATATCAATGGCTTCACATAACAATCCCTCGGCTTCTTCATGCAGGAAACAGAAGGGCTTGGTATAAACGGGTTCATCGGTGAAATTATCTGCTGTGGCATATTTCATATCCAGAACCACATTGTGAGATTTTTCCGTTATTTCGATCAGCGCCATGAACCTGTTCTACCTGTTGATGAATGAAGGGGTTTCACAGTATAAGAGGCCATTGGTTGATAAAAGGTAAGCTTCCCTATGAAGATTTTGGCAATGGATAGCGCAGCGGCGGCCTGTTCGGTTGCGCTGCTGGCAGATGATCAGATCATCGCCCATGACTTTCAGGAAATGACGCGCGGTCATGCAAGTGAACTACTGCCCATGGTCGAGGCTGTACTGGAGAACGCCAGCCAGTCTGTGGAAGAGATGGACGCCATTGCCGTGACTGTTGGACCGGGTGGTTTTACAGGTCTTCGCATTGCCTTGGCTTGCGCACGTGGTTTCGGCGTTGCAGCCAAACGTCCGGTGATCGGGGTGACCACGCTGGAAGCCCTGGCCTATGGGGAACAGGATCGTGACCGGCCGCTTCTGTGTGCACTGGATGCCAAACGGGCTGATCTTTATGCCCAATATTATAATGTTGATGGCACGCCCCTGAGCGACCCGGTTGCGCGCATGCCTGAAGATATCGTCATGATGGCGCCAAAAGATGCCGAAGAGATTCTGGTTGCCGGAGATTGTTTTGCCCGCCTGAAACCTTTATTTGAAGAACGCGGCATAACAGCATTTGAAACGGCTTCACGCCTGCCGGATGCCCAGCATATTGCCAGATGTGCCGCCAGCAAAGGCATCCCGAATGACCCGAACGCGCGCCCATCAGCTTTCTATATCCGTCCACCGGATGCAGAACTGCCCAAAAACGGTGGACGTCTACGCCCATGACGATTGTAGAGCTATACCCCATCCATGCGAAAATCATCGCCAAGCTTCACAAAGACAGCTTTGATGAAAACTGGACAGCCAAAGCTTTTGCTGACCTGATTGGTCTGCCCGCAAGCTTCGGCTTTATCATGATGCAGGAGGATGAACCTGTCGGATTTATTCTCTGCCAAGGTGATGAGTGCGAATCTGAAATTATTACAATTTCGACTAATCCGAGTGCGCGACGTCAAGGAATTGCGCGAAATTTGCTGAACGCGGCCTTAAAAAAGACCGAAAAAATATTCCTAGAGGTTGCAAAAGATAATTCAATCGCACGTTTATTTTACACTGAAGCCGGATTTAGCAAAGTCGGGGTGCGCAAAAACTATTATAAACGAGCCGACAACAGCACAATCGATGCCATTGTTATGGAAAAAATGCGCAATTAACGCTTATTTTTCGATCCACAATTTGTAGGTTTTCCCATCATCCTGGGCTTCTGTGCATAATATAGAGTGCCCCAATTCCTGTGCTGAGAGAGGAACATTCTTTAATGGTTCCCCATCATTCAACAAGACTTCAAGAACTTGGCCGTCTTCCATTTTCTCCAGACGCAGTTTTGTCTTAACGAAAGTCATCGGACATGTATCAGAGGTTATATCTATAAAAGAATCTGAAGTAATGTCAGATTTTTTACTCAATTGATTAGTCATTAATTTCTTGTCACTTTTTTGAAATACACCTATATACCATCTGTCAAACAACACAGATTTAGGAGTGTTCTACCATGAGCGAGCAACCCAGCAAACTTGAACTTTTGGAGCTGACGTCAGAAATCGTCTCAGCTCATGTCAGCAACAACTCCGTCAGCACTGGTGATTTGCCCCAATTGATCGAAGATGTCTATCGGACTTTAGGCACAGTTGGCGAAAAACCGGAAGAAAAAGAAAAGCTTCAGCCAGCCGTTCCCGTCAAAAAATCAATCCAGCAGGATTATATCATTTGTCTGGAAGACGGCAAAAAACTGAAAATGCTGAAGCGTCACCTGAAAACAGCCTACAACATGACACCGGAAGAGTATCGCGACAAATGGAACCTGCCATCTGATTATCCGATGGTTGCGCCAAACTACGCCGAACACCGCAGTAACCTGGCGAAGAAAATCGGCCTGGGTACACGTGCACGTAAGAAGTAATCCTTCTATTTGTCATCCCGGAATAAATCCGGGATGACAGTATATAGATACAAAAAAGGCCTCTTGAGAAATTCCCAAGAGGCCTTTTTCTTATTTCATTAAACCAGAGCTTAGCCGACGTGGCCCATGTCTGGTTTCACGGCTGACATACGCAGACGCAGCGCATTCAGCTTGATAAAGCCTTCTGCATCGCGCTGATCGTATACTTCATCTTCTTCGAACGTTACATGTTCTTCAGAATAAAGCGACTGGTCAGACTTGCGGCCCACAACAATAACGTTGCCTTTATAGAGTTTCAGGCGAACAACACCGGACACATTTTCTTGTGTGCTGTCGATCAGGGCCTGAATGGCCGCACGTTCTGGAGACCACCAGAAACCGTTATAGATCAGTTCTGCATAACGAGGCATCAATTCATCTTTCAAATGGCCTGCATTCCGATCCAGTGTAATGGATTCCATGGCACGGTGCGCGGTCAGCATAATAGTGCCACCTGGTGTTTCGTAAACGCCGCGCGATTTCATACCCACAAAACGGTTTTCAACCAGATCCAGACGACCAATACCGTTCTTGCCAGCCACTTCGTTCAGCGCTGTCAGCATGGCAGCCGGAGACAGTTTTTCACCGTTCAGCTTGACTGGGTCCCCTTTTTCATATTCGATCTCGATGAATGTAGGCTCATCCGGTGCGTTTTCAGGTGAAACGGTACGCAGGAACATGTCTTCTGAATATTCTGTCCATGGATCTTCCAGCGCTTTACCTTCATAAGAGATATGCAACAGGTTCGCATCCATAGAATAAGGCGCTTCACCAAACTTGTCTTTTGGGACCGGGATCTGGTGCTGTTGGGCATATTCGATCAGTTTGGTACGGGAATTCAAATCCCACTCACGCCATGGCGCGATCACCTTGATGTCTGGCTGCAAGCCATAATAACCCAGTTCGAAACGAACCTGATCGTTGCCTTTACCCGTTGCACCGTGAGAAACCGCATCAGCGCCAACTTCGCGTGCAATCTCGATCTGACGCTTGGCGATCAGGGGACGCGCGATAGATGTACCCAGCAGATAAACCCCCTCATAAACCGCATTGGCGCGAAACATGGGGAAAACGAAATCGCGAACGAATTCTTCACGCAGGTCATCAATAAAGATTTCCTTGATACCCAGCAGCTCAGCTTTTTTGCGTGCAGGCTCTACTTCTTCACCCTGACCGAGGTCAGCTGTGAAGGTCACCACTTCACAGTTATAGGTATCTTGCAGCCATTTCAGGATGATGGATGTGTCCAAACCACCGGAATAGGCCAGTACTACTTTTTTGATGTCGCTCATATTCTAATCGCCTTCAAAACAGGTCATGTCAATTTGGCCCGAAAATAAGCCATCAGAGGGACAAGAGCAAGGGGTCTTTTGTTTGCCTTTCCCCAGCGCTTCTGCTAGCGTCCGGAAAAATATGAATTTGAGATTTGGAGCATCAAAATGAAAATCGGTATTGTGGGCTGTGCAGGCCGCATGGGTCGTATGTTGGTTCAGGCCGTTGTCAACGCCGAAGGCGCAGAACTGGCGGGCGGCACAGAACGCGAAGGCTCGCCTTTTGTAGGCCAAGACCCGGCTGTTGTGTCCGGCGAGGTACCAAGCGGAGCCAAGATCATCACCGATGCGGAAGAACTGTTTGCAAATAGTGATGCGGTGATCGATTTCACTGCGCCCGCCGCAACCATCGAGCACGCCAAGCTGGCCGCCAAACACGGCACCAACCTGGTAATTGGTACAACGGGTCTGAGCGCGGATGACCAGGCCATCATTGATGAAGCAGCCAAATCCACCACGGTTATTCAGGCAACAAACATGAGCATGGGCGTGAACCTTGCTTTTGCCATCACGGAAAAAGTTGCCAGCATGCTGGATGACAACTGGGATATCGAAGTTGTGGAAATGCACCACAAACATAAAGTCGATGCCCCTTCCGGTACCGCACTCAGCCTGGGCAAAGCCGCCGCTGCGGGTCGTGGTGTTGATCTGGATGAAGTTGCCGATAAAGTGCGCGACGGCATTACGGGTGAACGCAAAAAAGGCGATATCGGTTTTGCAACGCTGCGCGGTGGTGACGTGGTTGGTGAACACACCGTCGTCTTCGCCATCGAAGGCGAACGATTCGAGATTACCCACAAAGCTTCCAGCCGCGTGATCTTTGCACGCGGTGCGGTAAACGCTGCGCTTTGGACCCAAAAGGCCGAGAACGGCATCTTTGATATGCAGGACGTTTTGGGGCTGAAAGAGTAACTCCCTTCACCGTCATCCCTGCGCAGGCAGGGTTCTGGAATGACAGGATTTCTAACTATGAAAAAAGCTGATCGCATTGAATTCTTCCGCCGTCTGGAAGAAGATAATCCCGAACCCAAAGGGGAATTGAACTATACCAATCCCTATACTTTGCTGGTGGCTGTGGCCTTGTCCGCGCAAGCTACAGATATCGGGGTGAACAAGGCGACAGAAGCTCTTTTCAAAGTGATCTCTACCCCGCAGGAAATGCTTGATCTGGGAGAAGCAAAGCTCAAGGACTATATCAAGACCATCGGGCTTTATAATTCCAAAGCCAAGAACGTCATGAAGGCAGCGCAGATGCTGGTCGATAACCACGACGGCATCGTGCCCAATGACCAGGCCGCCCTTGAAAAGCTGCCCGGTGTGGGACGCAAGACCGCAAATGTGGTACGTTCCATGGCTTGGGGTGTGCCCACCATTGCGGTTGATACCCATGTCTTTCGCGTCGCCAACCGCACAGGTATGGCCTTGGGGAAGACAGTTTTGGAAGTGGAAAAGAAACTTCTGAAATGCATCCCCAAAGACTATCTCTTCCACGCGCACCACTGGCTGATCCTGCATGGTCGCTATATCTGCAAAGCCCGCAAGCCTGACTGCGAGAAATGCAAGGTCTACGACCTCTGTAACTATAAAGCCAAAACGGTTTAGTTTCTCTTTTTTGAAAGCTGTTTTAATCAATTCTAAAAAGCTGCCTTGACATATTCCTATATGGGTATATATTATCCGCATGTCCAGATTGAAAACCACACATGATGTCTTTAGCGCCATTGGGGAACCCAAGCGCCGCACGCTGATCGAAGAGCTTGTCAAAAAAGAAATGACAGTGAACGAGTTGGTAGAAGTGGTGCATTGGCCCCAGCCCATGGTGTCCAAACATCTGAAAGTTCTACGCGAAGTCCAGATTGTGACGGAACGCCGACAGGGACGGTTTCGATTTTACCGCGTACAGCCCGAAAAACTGCGCCCCATTCAGGAATGGATGCACAAGTTTGAGGAATATTGGGGCGGGACCATGGATCAACTGGATCAATATCTCACCGACATTCAAGAAAAAGGCAGCTGACATGAGCGAAATTAAAGTCATTCCGTCCAAAATCGAACGAGAATTCAATGCGCCGCGCCAATTGGTCTTTGATGCCTGGACGCAGGTCGAACATCTCAACAACTGGATGTTCCCCATGCCGGGCTGTTCTTGTGAGTATGTCAGTGCGGATATCAAAGATGGCGGTACATCGCTTCATAAAATCACCATGCCAAATGGTCATGAAATGTGGCTCTTCACCAAATTTGAAGAAGTCAGATCCCCTGAAAAACTTGTCTTCCTGCAATATATGTCCAATGCTGAGGGTGAGATCGTCCATATGAAACATGTGCCCAACTGGCCCAAAGACATGCTGGCAACCCTTACCTTTGAAGAAACCCTCGATGGCAAAACAAAACTGACCTTCCTATGGGAGCCACGAAATCCAACAGTTGAAGAGCTGCAGGCCTTCGAAGCCACCCGTTCTGATCACGATAAAGGCTGGGGCGCAGGCATGGCACAGTTGGAAGCCTACCTCGCAACCCTTTAAATCTGCGCTATACATTAGGGTTAACCTATATAGCGCAGGGACATTACTTACTATCTTGAAAGGTCAGTTTACTTTATATTTAAGCCGTTATTGACGTTCCTGGGATGGATGAAACTGTTTCGTATCTTCTGCATACTGACCCTTCTGGTCCTTTCCTCCCCCGCTTTTGCTGACAAAAAAATCGCACTGGTGACCGGGGAAGACTACGCGCCTTTTACCGATCCCAATCTGCCCAAGGATGGACTGGCCACAGCTGTTGTGAACGCCGCTTTCAAAGCTGTCGGATATAAAACAGAAATTTTCTGGAAACCCTGGAAACGCGGCTATATTGAAAGCAAGAACGCCCAATTTATCGGGACCTTCCCCTATATCCCGACGGCAGAACGCCGGGCAGATTTCCTCTATTCTGAACCGATTTTCACAGAAACCTATGTGGCCCTGAGCAACATGTCTGAAAAAGCGGACTTCAAACTTTATGAAGATATGAAAGGACGCACCATCTGCCGCCCCATCGGATACGCCATCGCCGATAAGTTTGAGAAATTCAGAAAGGCAGGTGAGATCAGCCTGTTTCAACCCTCCGACATGCAAAGCTGCCTGAGGACCATCACTACCCTTAAAAAGCATGTGGTGGTGCTAAACCGCCAGCAGTTTATGGATCATCTGAAAAAAGACGGTGTGGATGCCACCCAGATCAAAGTCCATCACCTGGATGAAAAAGGTTTTTCCCTTCATTTCATCGTCTCCAGACGGATCGAGGATGCACAAAACTGGATTGACCAGTTTAACCTCGGTCTCCAATCCATCCGCACATCCGGTCTCTATGATAATCTGTCTCAGGAATTTGGCCTAAAACCTTAAAGCATCTGCTTGGTGGGGCGCACGATGATTTCATTTACATCCACATCTTCGGGCTGTTCCACCACATAAAGCACGGCCTTTGCGATTGCGTTCGCCTCAATCGCATCTTCGTAAAGCTTATCCACCCCTTGGGCAATCTTTTCATTTTCTATTGCTTGGGTCAGTTCTGACGTCACAGCCCCGGGGGAAATGATGGTGGTACGCAGATAGCCGCGCGATTCTTGACGCAACCCTTCTGAAATGGCGCGCACAGCGTATTTGGTCGCACTATAAACCCCGGCAGTGGGTGACACCACATGTCCGGCGACCGAGGCGATATTGATGATATGGCCGGATTTCTGGGCATGCATGGTATCAATCACCGCTGCAATCCCATGCAGAACACCGCGAATATTCACATCAATCATCCGGTCCCAATCGGCCACTTTCTTTTCGGCAAAGAAGGACAGCGGCATGATGCCCGCGTTATTGATCAAAACATCGATCTTGCCAAATTCATCCAGCGCCAATTTCGCCAACGTCTCGACATCTTTTGCCTGCGTCACATCACAGGCCTGAATACGCACATTGTCACCTAAATCCGCTTTGATGGCTTCCAGCTTGTCCTGACGGCGTGCGCCCAACACCAGGTTTGCGCCAAGTGGGGCAAATTTACGTGCCATAGCTTCGCCCAATCCACTGCTTGCCCCGGTGATGATGATGGTTTTTCCTGTTAAATCCGACATGATGCCCCTGTTTAAATTGTTTCGTTTGATACTTTTTAAGAAATTAAATCAGGAGGTGCAATCGTAATGATTTTTTTTGCCTGCTCTGCTAGACTTTTTCCAACGAGAAACGCACCGAGGGCTCCTTCCATGCATAACGAAGAACATTTACTCTATGAGATCAAACGCGAACTGGACTGGGCGGCTGAAGAGGTAAAAAGAACCGAAGCCGAAGTCATGCGCCTGGAAGTAGAGTTCAACAAATCAATCGAAACAGCCGATGAAGACGACACCAAACGTCTGATGGCAGAAAAAGAACATCTGCAGGAACGCATCGGCCTTCACGAATCCTATGCCCTGCAGCGCCGTGCAGCCAAACGATTTTATATGATCAGCCATGTCTATGATATCGCCAGCACAGGAAAATCATCCGATGCCATCCGTGAACAGCTCAGCTCGTTCATGTATCGATCCATGGATGGAAAGGCTGAAAATGCTGATCAGCGCGACAAGCTGCTGGAACTGGCCGAAGCCCTGATGGCGTATTTTGCAGACGGACATTCTGATGAAGCGGATGAAGCCATCCGGGAAGCCTGGCAAAATATTGAAGAAACCTTGCGCGAACTCGGTCGCAGATAAATCAGGCAAAAAAGAAGCCGGTCAAAAGACCGGCTTTTATAAGTTTGTAGGAAGTCATCTCTGACTTCCAGGCGCTCTGATTCGGGCAAAGCCCGAAAAAGGTATCGGCCATCCACATACAACCCTAAGACTATATACTTCAAACCGATAAGATCGGCGGAATAGATGTCTAGTATAATAACCGAAAAGAGCCACTTTTCTACAAAAAAAAGCTACGTACGAACACCTAGGTATATGTGCAAGTTCTACATTTCGATAATGCAGACATAAAAAAAGCCCTGAATATATCAGGGCTTTTCAACTTAAAAGCTATTGTCTCAGCCGCCGTGCTGTTTCTTCAAGGCGCTATATCCGGCTTTGAACTTGGCCAGATCATTTGCATCCGTAAAAGACACCAAAACAACCTTCTGACCCAAATCTTCGGCGATCCCTTCTAGTTTCAAATCCCAGCCGCTGCCACATTCGCGTTCGAGAAAATCTTCCAGAACATTCAGCGGAACCGGGGTTTTAAATCGTAAGGCAGGGCGTCCATCGCTCATATTATTAACTCCATCGTAGTCGGCAAGGTTATCGCGTTCTTTATATATGTAATTTATTAAACTAATGCGTAAAGACCTTATGCATCCCTTTTATGATTTCTCCAGGTCGATGCGCCTTGTTATTGGCTTCCCCGATAATAATGACCCAGCGCGACGCCATAGCGTCCAGTACCGCAGCAGATCGATGCAGATTTGAAAAACTCTGATCGAAATTGTCTTTCTGCATTTTCTCAATAATGGGCGAAAGTTCGCGCGTAATCTGGGTATAGGCTTTCGCCATCAGATCCAGCTCTTTCTTAAACCCGACAAAGATCTCCTTAATACGGGTTTTCGCGGTCGGACCACTATCATTCGAAGCCAGTTTACGCAGACTGGCTTCAAAGGCCGCTTCGGCTTTGCGGATTTTCAGCGCCTTCATCTTGATCCCTTCAATCAGGGTCAAAGCAACGCCTAATTTATAAAGGCGGTTCATCACTTCATTGGTGGGGATGCCCAGAATTTTTGAAGCAAGCGCAAACTGGTCTTTCGGCGCGGTCGCATCGCGCAACTTATCCAGTTCATCTTGGTCAGTGATCCCGTGTTCCTTACTCAACAAGGCATCAATAAGCATTTTTGCGACATAGCGCTGCATGGTACCAAACAGCTTGTTGCGTTCAGCCGCCTTTTCTTTTTCATTATATTCATCAATCAGGCGGTGCGCGGCGGCTTCCAGAAACGGCGCGTTATCACCATTGCGTTCCAACGGGCGCTGCACAAAAGCCAGATACTGACTGGAAGCCAGACCGTTCAATCCCGGGACAAGTTGCGGCAGGCGGGTTGGGTTCACCAGACGATCCTGTTCGCTGCGTTCCTTATCCACCCACTGGTTTTCGGCCGCTTTCATGCGTTGCAAGGCACCCACGTCCAGCACGACCTCGCCATCACCACGACGTGTTAAAATCAGTTGTGACAATAACGTCTTGGTTTCATCCGAAATCTTGCTTTCTGCTTCGGCCATTTCCAGTGTCTGACCCACCGCCTGGCGGATGGACTGGAAAATATCGTCGTTGTTATCCCCGGCCATTTCTATGGCAATCCTTTTCTTTATCCCGATCAGGGGTTTAATTATATACCCCTTCCACTTTTTATATAAGAAAGCTTTCCACCAAAAAAGCATAAAGCCATGAAAAAGACAAAGTCTTCGTCATATAAGATGGGGATAATGTAAGATGGTCGTACGCTAAAACGGAAGGTTGCGAGATGAAGTTTAAAGTTATTCGCCTATTTGGTTTTTTGACCCTGTTCATTTTGAGTATCCAGGCGCACGCCGCTGATCTGCAAATCAAGGATATTACGGTTGGGACCGGGGATGAGGCCATTGGAAATCAGAAAGTCACCGTGCATTATACCGGATGGCTGATGAACGGCACCAAATTCGATTCCAGTGTGGATCGCGGCCAACCTTTCAATTTTGTTCTGGGTGCGCGTCAGGTCATTCCCGGCTGGGATCAAGGCGTTAAAGGCATGCGCGTTGGTGGCAAACGTGAACTTATTATTCCGTCCCATCTGGCCTATGGTCCGCGCGGGGCTGGCGGTGTCATCCCGCCAAATGCGACCTTGCGCTTTGAAGTCGAGCTTCTGGGTGTTTCCAAACCGCCTTATGAAAATATCGACAACAGCAAGTTAAAAGAACTGAAAGCCAAAGGCGTCACCATCGTGGATGTGCGCACACCGAAAGAATGGCAGGAAACAGGTATCATTGAAGGCAGCAAGCTTTTGCCATTCAGAATGCCAAACGGTCAGATCAATCCAAAGTTTGTCGAAGATTTAAACCGAATCGTCAAGCCAACCGACGAAGTCATCTTAATTTGTCGCACTGGAAACCGCACCCGTATGGCATCCGATGGCCTGTCTGCACGGTATGGCTATAAGAACATCTATAACGTTCAATATGGCATAACCCATTGGATGCGAGAGAAGAATCCAACAGTCAAAGCGGACCTGAGTAACCTAAAAAACACATGCTCAGTGTGTTAATTATGTTTATTTACACTAAAAAACAATAAAATAGTTGATTTGCGAAACCTAATATGTCACAAGCTGCATATACGAATAGATGCAGTTTGTGCGCATATTGGAGAAAGCAAACATGTTTGAAGACATGGAACCAACACAGATCTTGTTAATCGGCGGTGGCCTTATTGGCCTTGCCTTCGGTTTTCTGGGACAATCCAGTCGTTTCTGTTTTCGACAAGCTGCTGGCGAGGCCTTTGAAGGCCGTCGTGCCGGGCAATTGCGCGGCTGGCTGATCGCCACCCTGATCGCAGTTGGAGGCACACAAGCTTTGATCCCGACTTTCGAAATTGATCTTTCCGAATCTGCCTATTGGGGCGAAAGCCTCCCTGTTCTCTCCCTCATCCTCGGTGGGATAATGTTTGGCATCGGTATGATGCTGGCGCGCGGCTGTGCAGGCCGTCAGGTCGTCTTGGCCGCAACAGGTAACCTGCGCTCCCTGATCGTGATCCTGATGATTGCACTCAGTGGCTATATGACCATGCGCGGCCTGTTTGCCCCGGTGCGTCAGTCTTTGGAAGGCGCGGTTCAGGTCGGTCTGGATAGACCGGATGTGGTCCAGGGGGCCGCTAGCCTGTTTGGGTTTGAAGTTGATCCGATCCGCACAGGTGCCATTGTTTTGGCCTGCCTGCTAGCGTTCATTTTAATCGCACGCAGCATTGTATTGCGCGATCGCCTTTACCTGACCGTGGCTTCCGTCATCATCGGTACCCTGGTTGTGGGCGGCTGGTACGTCACAGGCGTCATCGGCTTTGATGAATTTGAACCCCAGCGTCTGGAATCCCTGACCTTTGTTGCACCGGGCGGCAATGCCATGCAGTTCCTGATGATCTATACCGGAACAAGCGCAAACTTCGGCATCATGCTGATCGGTGGGGTCATTGCGGGATCTTTCGTCTCAGCGCTCCTGCGTCGTGAATTAAAACTGCAAGGCTTTAGTGGCGAACCCAAAGAGATGCTGCGCTACCTTGGTGGTGGCTTGCTGATGGGCACGGGTGCTGTGATGGCGATTGGCTGTTCTATCGGTCAGGGCCTGTCCGGTATCAGTACGCTGGCCTTTTCCTCTATCATCAGCCTGAGCGCGATTGTGGTTGGGGCAAAAATCGGTCACTGGCTGATGAACCGCGAACAAGCTGCAGCGACAAATCTGGCAGCAGCAGAATAAAAAAATTCATTACCGGGTTTTTCCTGATTTCAATTTCTTTCAGACTTCTTCATAGTGCTTTGCAACATTTAGATATATGGAGCATATAGGCATGGAAGATTCTATTGAACAAACATCAACAGCGGTGATGGATTTCATCTCCCTTTACGGTCTGCAGGTCATCGGCGCAGTAATTATCCTGATCGCTGGTTTCTGGTTTGCTGGTTTTGCCAAAAACAAAATTCAAGCAGGCCTGCTAAAAAGCGGCAAAGCAGATGAGATGCTGGCAGGCTTCCTGTCCACCTTCGCCAAATATATCGTCATTGCCGTTACGGTCCTTGCGGTCCTGAACAAATTCGGTGTTGAAACTACCTCTCTCATCGCTGTCTTAGGTGCGGCCGGCTTGGCCATCGGCCTGGCGTTGCAAGGAACCCTCAGTAATGTGGCCGCAGGCGTGATGCTGATGTTCCTGCGTCCCTTCAAGGTGGGCCATTTTGTTGAAGTTGGCGGACAAGCGGGTACCATCAAAGGTGTATCACTCTTCACCACCGAAATGGCAACAGGCGATAACGTCAAGATCATCATGCCAAATTCGCAGGTCTGGGGCAGCGCAATCAAGAACTTCAGTGCCCATGACACCCGCCGTGTCGATCTGATCATGGGGATTTCCTATGAAGATGATATCGATCAGGCGATGGCTGTTATCGAATCCATCGCAAAAGCCGATGATCGCATCAAACAGGACCCGGCCCCTGTGCTGGCAGTGGGCGAACTGGCCGATAGTTCGGTGAACCTGGTCGTGCGCCTTTGGGTCGATGCTGGTGACTATTGGCGCGTCAAATGGGACATTACCAAACAGGTCAAACAAACCTTTGATGAAAAAGGAATATCCATTCCTTACCCGCAGCAGGTGGTTCATCATGTGAATGAAGAAAAAGCTTAAACATACATCTGTCATCCCCGCGAAAGCGGGGACCCAGTTTGCCAGTTGAACAAATGTTCCTGGGTTCCCGCTTTCGCGGGAATGACAGTGTGTTTTAAAGCCCCGTCGGTTGCCCGACCACAACGGCCATCAGATTTTCAGGGGTCAATAAGGATTTCGCGACCCGGTTCACATCTTCCGGCGTCACCGCTTCGACCTCCTGATTTCTCGTTTCCAGAAAATCGATGGGCAGGTGATCTTTCTGCATGCCGACCAGAATGGAAGCAATCGCATCACTGGATTTAAAACGCAGCGCGAACGATCCGGTCAGGTATGTCTTGGCATCCATCACTTCTTGTTCGGATACCCCCTCACGGGCGGCCTTTTCCCATTCTGCGCGCACTACGTCCAGAGTTTCTTTCACGCGGGCATTCTGTGTACCTGCCCCTGCCATCCAAAGTTCGGCTTCTTCATAATTGGCAAGGTAGCTGTAGACGGAATAAACGAGACCGCGCTTTTCACGCACTTCTTCATAAAGACGCGATGAAAAACCACCGCCCCCCAGAATATAGTTCAGCACATAGGCCGGATAGAAATCCTTATGGTCGCGCTCAATCCCTTTTTGCGCAAAGATAATACTGCTTTGCGGAACAGGCTTATCAATAACCGTCAGGCCATTAGAAAAGGCAATTTTAGCGGCAGGCACATGCCAGCTTGCCGCCTTATCAGGCAGATCCCCAAAGGTCTTATCCAGCAAGACTTTCAACTGATCCGGCGTGATGTCACCAGACACGCCGACGATCAGATTGTCTTTACCCAGTCGTGTCTTGGCAAAAGATTTCAGATCATCCGGGGTGATATTGGCAACACCGGACAAGGTGCCGCGTGATCCCCGCGCATAGGGGTGATCGCCAAAAATCTGTTTATAGAGGCTAAGGGCCGCTAAACTATCTGGGTCTTCTTCGCGTTGACGCAGGTCTGCAAGGATTTGGCTGCGGATCCGTTCAACAGGTTCTGTTTCAAAGCGCGGATCTGTCAGGGCAGTCTTGAGCATATCAACAGAAGCGTCGAGATTTTCGCTCAACGTCAGAAGACGCCCACTGTAACTGTCCATACCTGCTTCGAAACGGATAGTTATCGACAGGTCTTCCAGGCGACTTTGGAAGCCTTGAGAATCCCATTTGCCAGCCCCTTCGTCCATGGTGGAAGACGCGAGACGGGCCAGTCCTTCCTTCCCGTCCGGATCCAGGGCAGAACCGCCACGGAAAGAAAAGCGCATGGCCACAATCGGGTTGGTGTGATCTTCAATCAGCCAGGCTTTAATGCCTTTGTCAGACGTTACTTCCTGAACCGGAGCCAGCGCATGAACGGGTAGGCTGAATAGCGTCACAAGTAAGATAATGATATATTTCATGAGCCTTCTCCCTTGCTCAGCAGCACGCCGGTTGTTGAATATTTGTCTTTCAAAACAGCACGCAAGGCCGTATTGACACTATGGGGGTTCACTTCCTTAATTCGATCCGGCCAACTTTCGATCTGATCAATCGTCACGCCAATGGCAAGAGAACTTCCTAACACCTGTGCAGCAGTCCCCAGATTATCGCGGGCAAAAACCGCTTCATTCACCAGTGTCTTCTGCGCGCGCATCACTTCATCCTGGGTCACGCCTTTTTCGAGCAGCAGATCGATCTCGTTTAGGATCGCCTGTTCCACAACCGCGATATCGACACCCTGTTTAGGCGACGCCCAGAAAGTTATCGTCGTTTGATCCAGCATGCTCGGCGAATAATAGAATCCGGCAGAATCGGCAACTTTCTGATCAATCACGAGAGAACGATAAAGACGACTGGTCGAGCCACCGCCCAAAATATTTTCCAGAACCTGCAGATCGTAAGGTGAGGTATCGCCCTCTTCCGCCGATCCGTAACTTGGGGCCAGATAGCTTCGTTGAATTGAATTCTGCCGCACACGTTCATCCCATTTAGTGACACGGCGGTCCGCATGCTGGGTAGGTTCAATGGGCCGGATACGTTCAATCTTTTCCCCAGCCGGGATCACCCCATAATATTTTTCGGCCAACGGTCGAAGTTCTGCCAGCGTGATGTCGCCTTCCACAACTAGGACCGCATTATTGGGCGCATACCATTTCTTATAGAATGTATTCAGGTCATTCAGCGTCAGCCCCTTGATCTCATGCTCCCAACCGATCACGGGGATGCGGTAGGGATGATTCATATATTGAACGGTGCTGATTTGTTCGCGCAGTTGCGATCCCGGATTGTTGTCTGTGCGTTGACGGCGTTCTTCCAGAATGACCTGACGTTCCGGCTCAATCACTTCGGCTGTCAGCGTCAGATTGGTCATCCGGTCAGCTTCCAGTTCCATCATCAAGGGAAGGCGATCTTTCGCAACCGTCTGGAAATATCCTGTATAATCATAGGAAGTAAAAGCATTGTCGCGCCCGCCGTTTTTCGCAACGATCTTTGAAAATTCACCGGGTGCACGGGTTTTGGTGCCTTTAAACATCAGATGTTCAAAATAATGGGCAATACCGGATTTCCCTGCAGGTTCATCGGCGGAACCCACCCTGTACCACACCATATGATGAACCACAGGTACACGGTTGTTGGGGATCAGCACAACCTGCATCCCGTTTTTCAGGGTAAAGCTTTGCGGATTAAAAACGGCTGCTTCTGATTTCAATGAAAACAGTGCAAAACCAATAATCAGGAACAGAATACGCACACGTACATCCTTCTTAACATCATTCAAGACTATTATGGATGTAGCGTGAAACAATGACCAAACAAGGGCAAGCTTGATCTTAAAGATCGTGAATTAGTCGAATAAACCTTCAAGCAGGGCTTTTTCTTCGCGTTCGATCACAACTGCGTTCGCGCCTTCAACTTTCTGCCCCAAAGCTTGTGCTTCACGGATGCGTTGTGCTTCTTTGGCGGCATCGATTTTTGTGCCGAATTCACCTTTGTCACGCCAGAACATCAGCTCTTCTGTAAAAGTTTCAGATTCTTCGATAAAAGCACTGGTTTCGCGATCAATGGTGCGGCGGATACCTGGGTCCGCATTCAACGCCCCAGTTTGACGCAGGATAGACTGCAGACCCGGGCTCATGCCTTCATAACCTGCAACAGTTTGACCAACAGGTTCTGGTGCATTGCGTCCTGTTAGTGCACGTTGTGCCTTCACAGATTCTTCTTCGCCCTGTGGGCGTTCCGCCCCAGGTGTTGGCGGTTTTAAGGAATAATCAGGCGGCAGGCTAAGCGGGGCACGTGAATAAACGGCAAATTCATCCGGGGCTGATTTTTCCAGACCCAGCATTTCCTTGGCACCACTGCAGGCACTTAAGGCCACACAGACAACTGCCAAACTCAGAAACTTCTTATATGTTGCAACAGACATATCAATCGCCGACGTTAAAGTTAACTATTCACTCTCATTATTTTTAGATGAATCTGGCTTGCGAAACAAGCTATCTAAAATCAAAAGTGTCGCCCCACAGGTAATTCCCATATCCGCCACATTAAAGGCTGGCCAGTGATAACCCGCCACATGGAAGTCCAGAAAGTCCGCAACCGCGCCCCAATGCAGGCGATCAATACCGTTTCCGATGGCCCCGCCAATGATCGCACCACACGGTATGGCAAAAGCCAGGCGGCCTTCCCGATACATCCAGACCGCCAGCCCCACAGCGGCCACAAAGGCCATCCCGGCAAGGAGGTAAACTTTAATTTCCGAATCCCAACCAAACATACCAAAGCTGACACCGCGATTCCACGCCATAACAATATTGAAAAAGGATGTTACTTCAATCACGCGCGGCGGCGCCATCACGCTATAAACGATTTCAAACTTGGTCCATTGATCCAGCAAAAAGATGATCAGCGCCATCAATAATCCACCAACAACGGGCTTTTGTTTTAAGGAATCCAGCATCTAAATCCAACTGATCGTCATTCCTGCGTAGGCAGGAACCTTAAAAGACATGAAAAGAGATCCCTGCCTGCGCAGGGATGACTCCAGAACTAGTTAGGCAATCGCATCTTCGCAACGCTTACAGATACCACCTTCTTCAGTGACTTCTGGCAGGATCTGCCAGCAACGCTCACATTTACCGCCTGCAGCTTCCTTAAAGACAACACCAATGCCCGCAACATCTTCCATGGTGAAAGCCCCATCCGGCACGTCGCCTTCGCTCAGGCTCGCAGCAGACGTAATGGAAATCTCAGCCAGATCAACACCGTCCATGGCTGCAACATAATCAGCTGTTGCATAAACTTCAGGGGCAGCCTGCAAAGAAGACCCGATGGTCTTTTCTTTTCGTTTCAGTTCCAACGCGCCTGTGACCACTTTGCGCAGGTCGCGCACTTTGGCCCATTTGGCTGCCAGTTCATCATCTTTCCAGCTTTCAGGAATATCCGGGAATTGACGCATGTGAACGCTGTCGGCATTTTCGCCAAAGCGACATGTCCAAGCTTCTTCCATGGTGAAGACCAGGAAGGGAGACAGCCACGCGGTCAATGTGTTGAACAACGTATCCAGAACGGTGCGCGCAGCACGACGGCGGATGCTGTTTTCCCCATCACAATAAACCGCATCTTTACGGATATCGAAATAAAAGGCAGACAATTCAACCGCACAGAAGTTATGCAGTTCTGCAAAAGCCTTGTGGAAGACGAAGTCGTTACAAGCGCCGCGCAGTTGCTGATCCAGCTCGTACAAGCGGTGCAGCACCCAGCGTTCCAGTTCCGGCATTTCTTCAACAGGCAGTTTTTCTGCGTCTGTAAAGCCTTCCAGGTTACCCAGCAGGTAACGAATGGTGTTACGCAGACGACGATAAACGTCAGACTGTTGCTTGATGATTTCCGGGCCGATACGCAGATCGTCTGCAGTGTCCGCAGAAACCACCCACAAACGCAGGATATCCGCACCATACTGGTTATTCACATCCTGCGGGCTGGTCACGTTGCCCAATGACTTGGACATCTTGAAGCCTTTTTCATCCAGCACAAAGCCGTGCGTCAGGATCGCATCATAAGGCGCGCGATCACGTGTGCCACAGGATGCCAGCAGGCTTGAATGGAACCAACCACGGTGTTGGTCGGACCCTTCCAGATAAAGCGATGCCGGCCAGGACAGATCATCGCGATTTTCCAGAACGAACGCATGCGTTACACCACTATCAAACCAAACGTCCAGAATGTCGGTCACCTGATCATAATCTTCAGCGTTATAATCGTTGCCGAGGAATTCCTGCGGATCACGTGAATACCAGGCGTCTGCACCTTCTTCTTCAAAGGCGGTGATGATGCGATCAACCACATTCTGGTCGCGCAACGGCTCACCCGTTTTCTTGTCAACGAACACCGTGATCGGCACACCCCACGCGCGTTGACGTGACACACACCAGTCCGGGCGATCCTTGATCATGCCACCCAGACGGTTGCGGCCCATGTCTGGAACGAACCGTGTGTCATCAATCGCCTTCAACGCCTTGTCGCGTAAGCCATTTGTGTCCATGGAAATGAACCACTGCGGGGTGTTGCGGAAGATCAGCTTGGCCTTTGAACGCCACGAACATGGATAGCTGTGCGTGATTTTGCCGGATGCCAGCAAGCTGCCAACCTCGGTCAGCTGTTCCAGCACATGCGGGGCAACTTTATAGACATGTTCGCCTGCAAAAATCGGCACATGCTCATAATAACAGCCATCAGGACCCACGGTATCCGGCACGGCAATGCCATATTCCATGGAAACTTCCCAGTCTTCCTGGCCATGGCCCGGTGCGGTATGAACGAACCCGGTACCTGCTTCAACCGTCACATGGTCACCTGCGATACAAGGAACGTCAAAATCATAATCACGACCGCGCCATGGGTGGCTACAGATGGTGCCTTCCAGCTCGCGGCCTTTAAACATGGCGACTTGTTTGAAATCAGCAACTTTGGCTTCGCCCATGACTTCTGCTGCCAGCGCTTCTGCCAGGACGATTTTTTCACCGACGCGGGCCAGTGATCCGTCATGCACATCGATGACTTCATAGACCGCATAATCGATATCATTGCCGTATGAAATGGCGCGGTTGCCCGGCATAGTCCAGGGCGTGGTGGTCCAGATCACGATGGTTGCATCTTTCACCGCATCCAGTTTGGTTTCTTCAATTTTGAAACGTACATGGATGGTGGTGGATTCGTGATCGAAATATTCAACTTCGGCTTCAGCCAGCGCCGTTTTCTCAACAGGCGACCACATGACAGGCTTGGCCCCTTTATATAGACCACCGTTCATCAGGAAACGACACAGCTCTTTCGCAATGGTGGCTTCGGCCTTATTCGTCATGGTCAGATAAGGATCTTCCCAGTTGCCCGTAATGCCCAGGCGTTTGAATTCTTCGCGCTGAACGTCGATCCATTGCTTGGCAAACTGGCGGCATTCTTCGCGGAATTCCAGAACAGGCACTTCGTCCTTGTTCTTCTTTTTCTTGCGGTATTTCTCTTCGATCTTCCATTCGATCGGTAGACCGTGACAGTCCCAGCCCGGCACATAGTTCGCATTCTTGCCCATCATCTGTTGGGAACGAACGATGATGTCTTTTAGAATCTTGTTCAGCGCGTGACCGATGTGCAGATGACCGTTGGCATAAGGGGGGCCATCGTGCAGAACGAAGGGCTCACGGCCCTTGCCGTCTTCTCTCAGTTTTTCATAAAGACCAATTTTGTCCCAGTTTTCCAGAATCAACGGCTCTTTCTTGGCAAGGCCGGCACGCATTGGAAAGTCGGTTTTAGGCAGGAATACAGTCGATTTATAGTCCACAGTCATGGTCTTCACTTACAGGTGAGAGTTAAAAAGGTTCGGTCTTCTTTAGTATGTCTTGGGCAGAGATGCAATCTTTTGCGATCTGTTCCTTGATTTCATCAATTCCACTGAATTTTTGTTCCGGCCGGATGAAGTCTAAAAGGGCGACACGCAGGTGTTTGCCATAAAGGTCGCCGTCATAATCAAACAGGTGGGCTTCCAGCATAATATCGCGCTTATCAAAGGTCGGTCGCTTGCCGATATTGGCCACCCCATCATGCCAGACGGTGCTGGTCCCATCATCCACGCCTGCGCGAATGGCATAGACGCCATAGGCGGGTTCCAGATAATCATGCAGTTCCACATTGCAGGTTGGAAAGCCGATGTCGCGCCCGCGCTGATCCCCCTTGACCACACGGCCTTCAATCTCAAACGGACGGCCCAGAACGCCACGCGCTTCAGCAGGTTGTCCGCCATAAAGATATTCACGCACGCGGGTGGAGGAATAAGCCTCCCCGCCGTCATCCTTGACCGGATTTACGCAAGTAAAGCCAAAGCCAAGCTCCCGACCTTTATGCAGCAGCATATCTGGGTTGCCCTGACGTTTGGCGCCGAAATAGAAATCATAGCCGCAGACCACATGTTTGGCCGCCAGTCCGTCAATCAGCACATCCTGAATAAAATCTTCCGCCTTGCGGCTGGCAAAGTCTTTATCAAACTGCAAAACGACCAGATCATCCACGTCCATTTCTTCAATGTGGCGCGCCTTGATGCGAAACGGCGTGATCCGAAAAGGGTCTTGGGTTGGGTTGAACACCATACGCGGATGGGGCTCAAACGTCAGCACCACCCACGGGATACGATGAGCCTTGGCGATCCATCCGGCTTCGCCAATAACCTCACGGTGCCCCAGATGCACCCCGTCAAAGTTTCCAATCGCGACCGCGCCCCCTTTGACCTCGGGCGGCAAGTCCTCAAAATGTCTGAATATGCGCATGCGCCGAAAGTAGCCGGATTGACGAAAGGGTCAAGCGGAAAGATGGAGAATGCGGGAAATTTTAAGAATACTGGAATAACATTACTCTTATAAATTATAATTTAAATTTACTATTATCCTTTTTTTATTTTTGCAGCAGTTCTTTTAAATGCACGCTCTCATTCGCTAGCGTTATTTCCCATTTACCATCTTGTCTTTTGCAAGTAATTTGTCCATATAGGTGGTCCACTCTTTTCAGCTTACCACCTTTCGCGGTTGCTTTAATCATCTGTTGAACCTTTCCTGTTCGTTTAACCTTTTTAGGTTTGAGATTGTTGCTGGTGATGAATATATCATTAGTTTTAGTGACGAGTCTTTCAACATCCTTTTTACGCGGTAACCTCACAGCACCATTGACAAAAGGCGTGAGTACGCAAAGTGGGGCATCAGATAACAGTTTAGTCCAAATTTCGTCATGATCACCATTTTCTGAACCGTGATGAGACACTTTATATACATCTGCTTTTCCTCTAGGTCTTGCAGATGAATTCAGAATAGCTGACCAACCTAGTTTGGGATTACCTGTCTCTTCTAAATCAGAACCTAGCAAAATATTTAGGTCGTTAGATTCGACCCATATAGCAATCGCAACGTGATTGGGTTTTTGTCGAATGGCTTTTTTACCAGCTTCACCAATTTGGCGGTGATTTTCGCTGATAGCAGTAAGGAATTGGATATACTGCTCATTTGAAGGGGATAGCGTATGAATTACAGTGTCTGAACTAGAGTTAATATCTTCAGCAGGGAAGCGTTCAATAACTTTATTGTCTAATGCCATTTCAGGTTCACGACCACTCTCTGCGAGATATTCTAAAACACTAGTTATTTCTCTTGTGCCATTGCCACCTGTTATTGGCGTGGCTGATAAGAAAGATACTGCGAATTCGATAAATTCTTCATCTAAAAGTGCACCAGGCATCACAATTTTAGCATTCTTACATTGCTTTATTATATCTGCCATTCCTTTAACATGGTCATCATGCCAATGTGAAATGACAATTAATTTGATGGCCGCAGCAGGGTCTAATCCCTTTTCTTTTAAATACTTCAACGCCACTGGCTCATGCGTCTCAGGGTCAAGGCATGAGTCAATTAACATCCAATGGTTGTTTCCATTGTCTACAAGTATCGACTCCCCAAAATTAGGGCCAAAGATAGTAATTTCAGCAACCATCTATTTTATTTTTGCAAAAAAGGATGCCAACTTTTCAGCTTTTTCTTTAGCTCGCAATTGGTCTTTTTTAGTATATCGGGGTAGTCGTCTAAATTTAAGTATGGATGAGTTCGACTGTGTACCATGAACCACTTGTTTTCCTATGAGCCAAGTAAAAATGGCTCCTTCAGTTAACAAGGTTTTGTCGTCATTGGTGACTTCAGAGAACTCAAATTCAGCGACTTCGACATTACCAACATTCGTTAAATCACGTAATTCTGCTTCAAAATAGTCAGCATGTAATTTAACAACAGTACCTTCCCATTTTTGGAGAACTTTGAATTTGTCTGTACGTGAGATTAAAGAAGTTTTGTGAATGATTTTTAGGTTATTGCGAAGATTAATTTCTGCATCCATCGTAGAAGCAGGTGAATTCTCTTCTTTTAACCCCAAATAAGACAAGCGACTCTTTACTTCCTGATAATTCAGATCATTACCATTAAGCTCTAGTTCCTGATTATAATCATCTAGAGTTGTTGATACGGGATCAAAAGGAACCATCGATTACACCTGTTGAATTGACAGAATTGTCTCATTTGAATCGGCAACAGACTTTTCCCACTTTTCATTGAGAATGTCTAGGATTATTGAAGAACCTAAGACGTCTTCTTGTTTTTCCACTTCAAAATGGTTGTTAACTTGAACACTCACAGCAAAGGCCCCTGCCTTCTCTGCTTCAATCTTAATTTGGGTATATCCATACCCCCCGTCAAGGCGTGACTTGCGACCATTCTCATCGCCCGTGGCTTGTTCCATAACTATAGTACGAAGCCCTCCTACTCGCTCTCCTTCTCTATACATAAGCTCTCCCCAGGGCTCTTTTGGTGCGAGTGTATCTCCTAGGTGATGCCAAGCATTCTCATCTGGATAACGATATGTAACGGTGCGATTAATTCCCATTTGATAAATGGGAGTGCTATCTAAAATGTCAAAACAAGATCGAGTGAAGTCAAAAATTGCTTCATGTGGCTCCATATCGCAAATGGCCATGAAGCGACCTCTGTCTATATGTAGCTTGCCCCAATTTAAGTTAAGGATAGCAACATCTTGATGGATAATTTCTAAAGCACCTTCTTCTATTTCAAGTCGTAGGGCTTCTTCCGCGCCAATTAGATCAACACTTTCAAGCCACCTTGGTTGAAATATCAAAGGATTAAATTTTCCCACCAAGACAATACTTGTCTGGTTTGACTCTAGACCATATTTATAATCCATCACACTCTCATAAGTAAGAATACGCTACTCTTTCCTAACCTATATAAGTTAACATATTGTATTAAATTACGAAAAACATGAATTTAAAATTTTTCGTATGTAAATAACATTTCTTACCGCTATCAACCACTTACGTTCAATCCCGGATCACATGCGGGACAAACCGGGACGTGTCCTTCGTAATGGCAGAACTGTCTTCCCTGATCCCCAGACCACAGGGCTGGGAGGCGACTAGCCAGCTGCCGATGACAGTGTGGTTGCCTTCGAAGACGGGGAGCGGGTGCAGCGCTTGGACGATGTGGCCTTCTTCGCCGTAGGGGCCGGGCACTTCTGCCACAATTTGACCTTCATTCACCATGGTGACGCCAGCGCCTTCACGCGAATAGATCGGTTTTTTCACATATCCACCGGAAAGTTTATTCGCATCTTCCATGAAGTATGACGGCAACAGGTTGGGATGGCCTTCGAACATTTCCCACAACAACGGCAGGATGCCCTTGTTGGACAGGATGGATTTCCAGGACGGTTCAATGAAGGTCACGCCGGATTTGGGCATGGCTTCACCGAATTCATCGCGCATCATCCATTCCCACGGATAGAGTTTAAACATATCAGTAATGACATTATCCTGCAGGTCGGTAAGCCGTCCTTGTGCATCAATGCCGATTTCTTCCATATGGATGAAGTGCGTGTTCACATGGGCTTGGGTTGCGCATTCTTCCATATAAAGAACGGTGCCTTCATCTTCCAGACTGCCCTGGCAGGCCGCCATATGAAGCGTGCCATGGATATCCATATTGGCAAAGGCGCCAATCATCTGTTCGTGGATGGAATTATACTGGTCGCAATCAGGCGGGATCAGGCCTTGTTCCATCGCCTGTTCCATCCAGACCCACTGAAAGGCCGCGCTTTCATAAAGGGAAGTTGGGGTATCAGCATTATATTCAAGAAGCTTGGCCGGGCCAGAACCATCATAGGAAAAATCCATGCGGCCATAGAGGTTTTTTTCCCGGTTCATCCAGCTGCCGCGCACATAATCCCAGTAAAATTCAGGGATGGCGAGCTTTTTCAACAGGCTTTCATCTTCCACCACCCGGTCAACGACCTGAAAACACATTTCTTCCAGCTCAGCGGTTGGATCTTCGATGTGGTTTTCGATCTGATCCATGGTAAAGCGATAGCACGCGCTTTCATCCCAATATTTCTCCCCATCAATGGTATGAAACTGGAATCCGACTTCTTTGGCCAGCTGCTGCCAATTGTCACGTTCTTGAATGTCGATGCGAAACATAAAGTCTTAGCCGCCGAAGCTTCTTGTGCTTGTGCGTGCGGCGGTGGAGCCAAAACCACCACGACGCACGGTTGATGTTTTCGTGCTGGGCGCTTTGGTCACGTTTGAAGGAACCTTCTGAACGCCCGTCTTGCTGGAAACTTTCTGATTATCGCCCGTGCGGAAAGATTTTGGATCATCCTTGGAGCGATAAAGCGGCTGCGTTGCCACGTTGGAACGCGTCCCATTCGACAACATGGATCCCATCATATAGCCCATCATCAATGGCATAAAGACAGAACCACCGGAGGATGTTTGTTGCGGGGCCTGTTCACACTGTTCCGGACCGAAGTCTTCCTGACAATCTTCGATGGAGGTATATTTCGGGGCGGTGCGAATATGTTCTTCAGCAGCTTTTTCCCAGCCTTGACGACATTGGTCCAGGTCCTGACCTTCATATTTGGCGCATTCATCCACATCTTCAAAGATGGCGGCAACCTCATCCGGGTTGTCACATGCGGTCATGGAGAAAAGGGTCGCCCCCATCAGGGCCAGTTTCAAAGATTTGCTGCGTTTCATAACTCACCTGTTTTGACGTTTGTCCCATAATCTAGTAGGAATGCCAAAAACAACAAGTGAATTTTTATGACAGACAGACCGAACTATATAACCCCAGAAGGCCTACAGGCTTTAAAAGACGAAAAACACCAGCTCTGGTCGGTGGAACGCCCCCAGGTGGTCAAGGTGGTTTCCTGGGCCGCAGGCAATGGCGATCGCAGTGAAAATGCGGATTATCAATATGGCAAAAAACGCCTGCGCGAAATTGATCGCCGCGTGCGCTTTCTGACCAAACGGATTGAAGCCGCCCAGGTCGTCAAGGTGGAAGAACAAACCAACCGTGAACAGGTGTTTTTTGGCGCGACCGTCATTTATGAAAATGACCGCGAAGAAGAAGTCAAAGTGCGCATTGTCGGCGAAGATGAAGTCGATTCGACCATCGGACTGATCAGCTGGATTTCGCCGGTCGCACGTGCCCTGAACAAAGGCCGCGTTGGTGATTTGGTCACCGTTAAAACCCCGAAAGGGGATGAAGAGCTGGAAATTCTGAACATCCAATATTAAAAAAGGGCCGCAACGCTATTTCCGTTGCGGCCCTTTTTCCTTAGGTCGTTTCATTAACCCGTGATGATTTCAATATCACTGGCGGTGATGGTCGTGCTGCCTTCCACGTCCGCAATCTTGGTGCTTTCGTAAGAAGTCCCACTGCCATCAGCATCATAATAAACCTCTGCATTGTTCGGGTTCTGACTGTCCTGAACCACAATAAAGGTCGCTTTGGCATCCTTCGTGGCAGACAGATCGGTCAGGAAATCAACCGCTTCGCCTTGAGCAATCAGATCAGACAGATTACCTGCCAGACCGCTCAACCCTTCAAAGGTATCTGCCTTGAAGCTAAGCGTGTCGGTGGATTGGAAGTCGGTAATGGTATCAAAATCCCCATTGGCCGTTTCAGCGAGCGACCCAAAGACAAAGCTATCCGCCCCGTCCCCGCCTGTAAGGATGTCTGATCCTGTACCGCCGGACAGAGTGTCATCCCCGCCTTCCCCTTTAAGAAGGTCATCACCTTCAAGGCCGTTGATGGTTTCGCCATATTCATTGCCAATGACCACGTCATTCCCCGTTGTGCCATCAAAATCAGCAACAAATTCCAATGTCGAATAGCCGCTTAGTGGGGTTAAGGTCCAGTCATCAGATTTAAACAGGAAGGTCCCGTCTTCGTTATAACTGGAAGCCGCAGGGAACCAGTCCAGTGTTGTATCAATGCCTGTGTACACATTCTCATAATTTGTGCCATTGATGTTAAAGCCGATTGTCCCATTATCCATATCAATATAGACACCGACACGTTGCGCAGCCCAAATGCCAGAATCACTTATCTCCTCATAACTTGAACCACTGATTTTCCAAACATTTGGATCACCATCAAGAATACCGTAACTTTCGCCCGTATTGGCATTCCCCAGATAGGAAATGGGTGGCGTGCTGGTCATAATCCCCAGCGCATGTTGCCCCCCGGAGCCCTCATTGCGATCAACCTGATATTCGAAATACCATTTACCTGTTTTAGGCAGTGCCACATCGGCAAGATGGTTCACCCATGCCGTTGCCGTATTGTCGAATGTCTGGTTCTCGTTATAGTGACCTGCTTCATAGGTTTGAGGGTTGTCTGATCTAATTTCAATGGACATGTCAGCGGAACTGACATTCCCCATCTCATCGGTGACTGTATAAGTAAAGCTGTCTGCGCCTTCGGTTTGACCTGCCTTGAACTCATACTCACCTGTGCCGCTGTTCAGCAAGCGCACCTGATGACCATCTGCTGTGGTGATCCAGCCCTCAGCATCAGGTGTACCATCGATGGCGAAGGTGACTTCCTTGTCGCCATCCCCGTCAGCGTCAATATCACCTGCCCCGGACAGGAACCAGGTGGCTTCGTCGCCAGCATTAACAGAAATCACGCCACCTTCTGCTTCTGGGGCAAAGACAAACTGTTCAATGTTGGTATAAGTATCCACCTCGTTCGTGGCGATATGAGTTACTGTGCCTGCCTGTTCATCAACTATGTAAGCCGAGCGGGCTTCATCGAAGAAGAGGCGGTCTTTATCGCCATCGCCGCCATCAATCACATCTGAACCAGCACCACCGTAGAGGTCATCATTACCGTCACCGCCAGACAGGGTGTCGTCCCCGCCCTGACCTTTGATCAAATCATCACCAGCAAGGCCGTCGATGGTTTCATCATATGCGTCACCAATGACCACGTCATTCCCGGTTGTGCCATCAAAATCAGCAACAAATTCCAATGTCGAATAGCCGCTTAGTGGGGTTAAGGTCCAGTCATCAGATTTAAACAGGAAAGTTCCGTCTTCGTTATAACTGGAAGCCGCAGGGAACCAGTCCAGCGTGGTATCAATGCCTGTGTACACATTCTCATAATCTGTGCCATTGATGTTAAAGCCGATTGTCCCATTATCCATATCAATATAGACACCGACACGTTGCGTAGCCCAAATGCCAGAATCACTTATCTCCTCATAACTTGAACCACTGATTTTCCAAACATTTGGATCACCATCAAGAATGCCGTAACTTTCGCCCGTATTGGCATTCCCCATATAGGAAATTGGCGGTGTGCTGGTCATAATACCCAGCGCATGTTGCCCCCCGGAGCCCTCATTGCGATCAACCTGATATTCGAAATACCATTTACCTGTTTTTGGCAAAGCCGCATCAGCAAGATGATTTACCCAGCTTGTGGATGGATTATCAAATGACTGGTTCTCGTTATAATGACCTGCCTCGTAGGTTGTTGGAACACTATCTGGTATCTCAATATTCATAGCAGACTGGCTCACATTCCCCAGTTCATCAGTTACCGTGTAAGTAAAACTGTCCGTTCCTGCCGTCTGGCTGGCCTTGAATTCATATTCACCCGTCACAGTATCAATCAGACGAACCTGATGACCATCCGTCGTGGTGATCCAACCATCAACGTCCGGTGTGCCATCAATGGCAAAGGTAACTTCTTTGCCGCCATCGCCGTCGGCATCATAATCACCAGCACCGGACAGGAACCAAGTGGCGTCATCCCAGGCATTCACAGAAATCACACCACCGTCGGCTTCTGGGGTGAAGACCAGTTCTTCGATATTGGTGTAGGTATTCACCTCACCCGTTGCGATATGGGTGACCGTCCCAGCAGTTGCATCAATAGTATAAGCAGAGCGGGCGTCATCAAAGAAGAGACGGTCCATCCCGTCGCCCCCATCAATCACGTCATTGCCAGCGCCACCATACAAGTCATCATCACCAGCCCCACCTGACAGAGTATCATCCCCGCCTTCACCTTTGATCAGATCATCGCCTGCAAGGCCATCCACTAGATCCACTCTGGATGTGCCAAAATAAATATCATTACCATCAGATAGTGTCGGTGTTGAACTTTCAAACGTCAAACGCTGAGAATAAATCCCGCCTTCGCTACCGTCCTGACCCGAACTGTCCCAAGTTACAATTACATCCCCATTTGCCAGTGTATCCAACGCAATATCCGCTTGATTACTAGTCTCATATGTATTGATTTGTGTTTCCGGACCAACTTGATTGCCATTCACGTCAAAGCGTTGAACATAGACAGCAAAACCACTTTCATCCCGATTGTTGTCTTCCCACGCAATCAGGAAGCCTCCATCCGTCAATGACGTAATTGCAGGGAAACGTTGATTATCCAGATCAGAGTCATGAACCTGAAACGCGACACCCAGCTCTTGACCAGAGCTATCATAACGTTGGGCAATGATGGCATTCCCGCCACCGTCCTGATTAAACGATTGCCAAGTCACGACAAACCCGCCATCTTTTAAGGCAGCGACATCGGACAATTGCTGATAACTGGTATCATATTCAGTATTCACCAGAAACTCATCATCCAACGGATTCCCGGAACTATCATACTGACGTGCGTAGATATCGTATGATGTCCCACTATGATCGCGGCTGGACGTCCAAGTCGCAACAAAACCACCATCTGCTGTTGCTGTCAAAGCAACTTCCATTTGTTCGGATGAGGTATAGGTTGGAATCAGGAATTCATTGCCAATGGTCTGGCCCGCACTGTCAAAACGTTGACCATATACACCCAGCATACTTCCGTCCTGACCATCAGATTGCCAAGCCACAACGTAACTGCCATCAGATAGAGTGGTAATACTTGAATGATTTTGATGACCTGTCAAATAGGTGTTCACCCTCACTTCAGCACCGATAGGATTTCCCGAGGCATCAAACTGACGGGTATAAACATCATACCCGGTTCCACTATTGTCACGGCTGGATGTCCAGCTGGCAACAAAGCCACCATCAGGCAGTCCTGTAAGCGACACATCGATCTGATCAGACGATGTATACGTCGGAATCAGGAATTCCCCATCAACAGCTTGCCCTGCGGCATCAAATCGTTGCCCATAGATGCCATACATGCTGCCGTCCTGACCATTGGATTGCCAGGCCACCACGTGTCCACCATCACTGAGCGCTGCCACGGACGGATAAACTTGTGCTGAAGCGGTATAGGTGTTGACTTGCGTTTCTCCTCCCAACGGAAGAAGCGCACCCAATGCACCACCATTTAACTCAACGGATATCTCCGCAGATCGTACATTCCCCAACTCATCAGTAACCGTGTAGCTAAAATCATTCTCCCCATCCGGGTTTCCGGCCACAAATTCATATTCCCCGGTCGCCGGATCAATCAGGCGGACCTGGTGCCCCCCAGCCGTTGTAATCCAGCCTGTGACAGGATCAGGCGTACCATCAATCGAAAAAACCAGGCCGGGTTCCCCTGCGCCAGATAAATGCCAAATGGCTTCATCCCCAGTGTTTACTGAAATGACGGCATCATTAACGCTCACTTCCTGAAGTTCATGAACGTTGATCGCATCCAGATAGGCGCCAAGGGTATCTTCGGGTTGCAGGCCTTCAAAACCTATTTCTGTTGTAGCCGCTGAACCTTCAATAATAACGCTGAATGTTGTCCAGCCATTTGCATTTGTCGTTTGCTCAATCTGATAGCTTGTTGTACCGACAATCGTAATATTGCCATTACTATCAGAGGTAATATCAAAACTTTCCGATCCCACATGAACCCGAAGATCACTTGTGTCCTCATTGCCTGGACGGGGCATGTAGTCAAAAGTCAAATGGTACGTATCATTAGGTGTATTAAGTGTTTTGGTGATTTTTGGTAGAGAGGAAGAACCATGACTGTCAAATTCGGCATGTGCGGTTCCGTCTGAACCACCAGTTGTGCCGCCAATATTGCCATTCTGGATTTCCAGATCTGCGACACTTTCCACATCCCAGCCATTCACATTCCAGCTGTCTGTTTCATCAAACAATCCCCAACTGTTCCCAGTTAATCCACTATTTTCGAAGGATTCGCTGAAAATAAGCGCACCTGTTGTAAAAACAGAATTCTGACTTGTCATTGATTAATTCTCCTTGATTTTACCGATCACGGAGAAATGTAACAGGATCTTTGGAAAATGGTATGACACACAACACATAAGAGTATTTTATTCTCAATGCGTTGCATTATTGCCACACCATATAATTGTATATATTAAAGCATCTCAAAGAATGTTTTCAGATCATCATCCAGTTCTTCAACGGGCTTAATCTGGTCACCAGCCGCCCAGATCACGGTGATCGCGCCCGCATACGACCCGGCGGAGGCTTGCGCAATATCACCGATGCGATCAGATACCTTCTTGGACTGATCGGCAACCACCCCGACTTTCTCTGAAATATCAGTTGTGGCTGCGCCCTGTTCTTCTGCAGCAGCAGCAATAGCCGCTGAGACCTCATTGATCTCGTTAATCGTGCGATTGATATCGCGTGATTTGCGAACCACCCCTTCAGTCGCATCCTGAATATGGCCCACCTGATCAGAAATCCGGTCAGTGGCCTTGCTGGTCTGGTCCGCCAGGTTCTTCACTTCGGCAGCAACAACCGCAAAACCTTTCCCTGCATCGCCAGCACGCGCTGCTTCCACCGTTGCATTCAGGGCCAGCAGGTTTGTTTTTGCGGCAATGTCAGAGATCAGCTGAATAACCTCACCAATATTCTTGGCTTCTTCAGACAGGATCGTAATATCATTCTGAATGGAATTTACATTATCCATCGCGGTCTGCGAGGTTTCGCTGGCGTAGGATACCTGACGGTTAATTTCTGATACGCTGGCCGCCAGTTCTTCAGCGGCCGCAGCAACCAGCACAATACTTTCCGATGCATCATTGGCCGCTTCGGCCACATCAATGGTACCGGATGAACTGGTATCGATCCGCCCGCCCATGCTTTCAGCTTCGGTCACGATGGCCTGTGCGTTTTCAACGACCTTTTCCACTACATTATGAACCTTGTCCTGCATCTCATGAGCCTGATGCTGCATGTCAGAAAGATTGTGGATAGAGGCATTGATATCCTGTGCTGCTTTCAAAAAGGCCCCGGTCATCCCGGTTTCGATAATAAAGCGGAAATATTTTTTCTGGGCCACATATTCCATCGCCGCTGCCGCTTCACGTACAAAAGCGTCCGTACGGTCGATCATGGCATTGACCGAATTATAAAGCGCCTGAGTTTCACCGGATGCCGACGTGGTGATCCGGGCTTCGAAATTGCCCTGATCAACTTCATTACAAACCCGCATGACTTCACCCAATGCCCCAGATTTTGCAGTGCTGGAACTTGGCCCACCCAATGACATCGCGATCAAAATACAAGCACTGACCACAACCGTCAGCACCAGGCTCACCATCGAAAATCCGGCGGTGACAGACATAAAGACAAACAAACCCAACAGGGCAAGAAGCGCCGTTGAAAGCAGGATCTGGCTTTTATAAAGAGAGAATAAATTCATCGTAACCGACCCCTTTTTCATTCAAGACATCCAGAAGCATCTGTGTGGAGGCTTCCATCCCTTCTTTGCGGTTTTGATAGGCTTGTTCTTTTTTCAACAAGGCAGCGTAAAGCGGTTTGATCGCCTGTTCCAGAACCGACTGTTTGGGCACACGCCGATTGGAATGATAGCCAATGATCTGGCCGTCTTTATCATAACTAGGCGTAACATGGGCAAGCACCCAGTAATGGTCCCCGTTTTTGCAGCGATTGATCACATAGGCGAAAATTTCCTGCTTTTGCGCAAGCGTATCCCACAAAAGCTTGAACACACATCTGGGCATATCGGGATGCCGGATCAGGTTATGCGGCTGGTTCATGACCTCGGAAAGCTGGTATCCGGCAACATCCAGAAACACCTGGTTTGCATAAGTGATACGCCCCTTGGTATCAGTTTTACTGACAATGATCTGGTTGTCATCGAAAGTCCGTTCCACCCCTGACAGGAAAGTTTGATCTTGTGTCATTTATTTCTCGTTATATTCTTATTTTCTGTATGGTCATCTTCACAAATTAATCCTTAAAAATACAGGCAAAAAGTGCGATTACGTACTATTACCTATTGATTAAATATCCAGATTGCAACCACCAAATTGGCTTAATCGTTGACTCTTGCAAAAACTTGCGTATATTGCGCCAACTTGACGGGTTTTATGGTTTCATAAAGCCCTATATTTGTTAACACGCTGTTTGAGGTTCTCGTCTTCGAGTCGAAGTTTGGTACTCCCAACACCGTAAAGCGCGTAAATTTAAGGATATGACGAACCATGTTCGCTATCGTGAAAACTGGCGGCAAGCAGTATACTGTCGCTGAAAATGACGTAATCGTTGTTGAAAAATTGGCTGGTGAAGCCGGTTCTGAAATCAAGCTGGAAGACGTTCTTCTGGTTGGTGCAGAAGGCAAAACCACTGTTGGCACTCCCCTTGTTAAAGGTGCTTCTGTAACTGCAGAAGTGATCGAGCAAGGCAAAGGTGACAAAGTCATCATCTTCAAAAAGAAGCGTCGTCAACAATATCGCCGCACAAAAGGTCACCGCCAAGAGCAGACCGTTTTGCGCATTAAGTCTATCAAAGGCTAAGGCCGTTCATTTTAGGAGATTAAGTTATGGCTCATAAGAAAGCTGGTGGCTCGTCCCGTAACGGTCGCGATTCAGAAAGCAAACGCCTCGGTGTCAAAAAATACGGCGGTGAAGCTGTATTGGCTGGTAACATTTTGGTTCGCCAACGCGGCACAAAATTCTACCCTGGCACAAACGTTGGTATCGGTAAAGATCACACACTCTTCGCTAAAGCTGAAGGTAAAGTGAACTTCCAGACCAAAGCTAAAGGCCGTACTTTCGTAAACGTTGAAGCTGCTGAATAAGCACTTCGCAAATCCCGAGCGGCCCATTGGGCGTGCGAGACGCATTTGCGTCATACGGATCGACGCGTTTATTAAAAGTTAGAGAAGAGAGGGATGGTAGCAGCCATTCCTCTTTTTTCGTCTCAGACAATTTGGATATTGAACGATGAAATTCCTCGATCAGGCAAAAATTTTCCTTAAAAGCGGTGACGGCGGTAATGGCTGTACCAGCTTTAGACGTGAAAAATACGTTGAATTCGGTGGTCCCGATGGCGGCGATGGCGGCCGTGGCGGCGATGTGATCGTGGAATGTGTTGATAACCTGAACACGCTGATTGATTACCGCTACCAACAACATTTCAAGGCCAAGCGTGGCGATGGCGGTGCCGGGCGTAACAAATCCGGTAAAAAAGGTGATGACATCATCATCCGCGTGCCTGTGGGCACCCAAATTCTGGATGAAGATAAAGAAACAGTGCTGGCTGACTTTCTGGAACCCGGTGTTACCCGCGTACTCATGCGCGGCGGCGATGGTGGTCGCGGAAATGCCCAATTTAAAACATCCACCAACCAGGCCCCACGCAAGTCTGAGCCAGGCTGGCCAGGCGTGGAACGCTGGGTCTGGCTGCGCCTGAAACTGATCGCAGATGCAGGCCTTGTCGGTCTGCCAAATGCGGGGAAATCAACGTTCCTGTCCGCCGTTTCACGTGCGCGCCCGAAAATTGCGGATTATCCTTTTACCACGCTTCATCCCAATCTAGGTGTGGTCCATGCAGGGGACCAGAAAGACGGTAATGAATTTGTCATTGCTGACATCCCCGGCCTGATCGAAGGCGCCCACGAAGGCCAGGGTCTGGGCGACCGCTTCCTCGGTCACGTGGAACGTTGTTCTGTTTTGCTGCATATCATCGATGTGACACAGGATGATGTGGATGTGGCTTATGAAACCATCCGCCATGAATTGCTGGCCTACAGTAAAGAACTGTCCTTAAAGCCCGAAGTCGTTGCGCTGAATAAATGTGACGCCCTGCTGCCGGAACAGGTGGAAGAACAAAAAGAAATCCTGTCCAAAGTCTATGACGGCGAGATTTTTACCATTTCCGGTGTGGCGCGCACAGGTGTGCAGCCTCTCTTGCTGAAAATGAACCGGATCATTACTGGCGATGACGGCGGGATCAAAGAATTCACCGCTGGTCCATGGGATGACGGCCCGGTTGAGGAAGAAAACGAGTGGGAAGAAGAAACCAAACCGTTTGATCCGTTGGGCTGATTAATCTGGAGCAAAACCAAAGAGACAAAATTACAAATGCTTTTAAATGGTGATATAGTTATCCCCTTAATAAAGCAGGTTTACTATGCCCAAAAACCAGAGAAAAGATCTGCAAAATAGCGATGCGAGCACATACAGCGTCTTAAGGCTGTACTGGATCACTTTGTTTTTTTTAATGGTCAGTCTGCTTTTTACGCTGGGTGGATATCAGTTCATCAAAAGCTGGCAGGAACGCAACGTCCAGATCTGGATGAAGGAACAGTCTTCTCAATTCTCTCTCTATCTATCAAAAGAACTGACCAAACGCCTAGAAGTGCTCAACAGCATCTCGGCTTTTTATCGGTCTTCTTCACTGGTTCTGCGCCCGGAATTCAAGAAATTTGTGACCCGCGATGTCACCACCTTTAAATCCATCATCCGGGTGGGCTGGTTACCCCGTGTGTCAAAAAACGCACTCAATGGCTATATAATGAATGCCCGCGCCGATGGGCTGGATAGTTTTGACTTTCACGAACTTTCAAATAACGACATCCACCAGCCTTTAAGTGACCGCCCGTATTATTTCCCGGCTTTTTTTGTCGAACCGATAGAAACATCCGGCGATATTCTCGGGTTGGATTTTGGTCATATCAGCAGCTTAAAAACCGCCATGAAGTCTGCGCGAGATAACGATATTCTTACGCTTGCCTATCTCAAGCTGCCTCCTTCAGAAGAAACCTTCCTTTTCCCCATACAGGCGATTTATCACAATGAATTCCTCAATAACACTCCTGATCTGCGCCAAAAATATCTGAACGGATTTGCCTTTGCACAAATTTCGCTGGATCAGGTGATCCGCCAAACCATCCTCCCCAATATCAAGACCCGCAACATTAGTTTTTATATTGCAGATGAGACAACTGAAACCAAACAATTCATTGCCTCCTATCTATTAAACGGAGATCCAAAATATCGCGATTTATCCCCGTTTGAAGATTTAAAAGATCAAATCCATCATGCTACGAAATTTGATGTGGGGGACCGGACCTGGGCACTTTATGTGGTGCCCAACCAAAAGGCATTGGGAGAAATCGGGGCACCTTGGGCTGCCCCTTTGGTGGCTGTTGCAAGTCTGCTCTTCACCATCCTTCTGGTCTTTTACATTCAAACCACTGTCAGCCGTCATCGCAAGGTTGAACAGTTGGTGGCACATCGTACCTTTGAATTGTCAGAAGAAATTAAAGATCGCAAACGGGTTGAAGCCCAGCTGAGATCCAGCCAGGCACGTTTTCAGACCATTGCTGAATCTTCCTTTGAATGGTTCTGGGAAATGGGGCCGGATTTGCGCTTTACCTTTTTGTCTGAAAAATTCTATGACGTTGCAGGCCTGAGCCCAGAACAAGTTTTGGGTAAGACTCGCCTTGAAGTCGCAGGACCCGAGATCGTCGCCCTGCAGCCGAAAAAATGGCGTGCCCATATGATTGATATGGAAAATCACCGCGATATTCAGAACTTTGAATATCCTTTGATCGCCAATGACGGATCACGAAAATACATCGAAATTTCCGGGCGTCCCCAATTTGATGATGCGGGAAATTTCCTCGGCTATTTGGGCGCAGCGCGTGACATCACCCGACGTCATGTATGGGAGGAAGAAATCAACGCTGCCAGAATTGCGGCGGAAAAAGCCAATAAAGCCAAAAGTGATTTTCTATCCTCCATGAGCCATGAGTTGCGCACGCCGTTGAACGGCATACTCGGTTTTGCCCAACTGATGAATATGGACAGCCGACAGCCCTTGGCCGATCGTCACAAACCCTATATGAAGCAAATTTCAGATGCAGGTAACCACCTGTTGGCCTTGATCAACGAGGTGCTTGACCTGGCACGCATTGAAAGTGGTAACATCTCGCTGCAGATGGAAAATATCGAATTGGATAGTCTGACACAGGAAGTACTTGATCTGGTTGGCCATATGGGGGAAGAACGTAGTATTCAGATCAATGATTTGGTCACCCCAGTTGAGGGCAAACACAACATCCATGCCGATCACCTGCGCCTCAAGCAAGTGCTGGTCAATCTCCTGTCCAACGCGGTAAAATATAACGTGGATGGCGGAATGGTGACACTGGATTATCAAGATTTGGGCAATAAGGTCCGCCTGCTTGTGCGCGATACCGGTAAAGGCATCAGCAAAGATCAAATGGCTGAATTATTCCAACCTTTTAACCGATTGGGGGAAGAACATGGCGCAGTTGAAGGCACAGGCATCGGCTTGACCATCACCAAAAAGATCATTGAGAAAATGAACGGTGAAATCGGCGTTGAAAGCACACTCGGTGAAGGCTCTACCTTTTGGATCGATATAGCAGTGGCAACAGAAGCCACTGCGGTTCATAATAAAGTTGAAGAAATCACGGACCAACAGCTTGGTGAGATTTCAAAACTTGGCCCCTTAAAGATACTTTATATTGAAGATAACGCGGGCAATGTCATCTTGATGGAAGGGTTGCTGGGTCAATTTGAAAATATCGAACTGATCACGACCAGTATAGGGGCCGTGGGAATTGAACTGGCACGCACCCACAAACCAGACCTGTTATTGCTGGATATCCACTTGCCCGATATAGATGGTTTGGAAGTCTTTAAACGGATCAAAACAATAGAAAACCTAAGCCATATCCCTGTGATAGCGTTAAGTGCCAGTGCCATGCCCAATGATGTGGACAAAGCCCTTAAAATCGGGGTCAACGCCTTCATCAGCAAACCCTTTGATGTATTGGAATTTCTTAAGACACTTCATCTGCATTTGTGTCATTCAAAGAACATATAAACTTGCTCTTCACGCATAATGGCCTATAAGGTGAAGCTCGTTCATTAACTCTTGGTTTTTCCGAAAAAACGACACTATGGCAGACCTTCTCAAAAGTACCGCGTTAAAAGATGGCAAACGGATCGTCATCAAGATCGGGTCGGCCCTTTTGGTAGATGCGGCCCATGGCACCGTGCACCGCAAATGGCTGGAAAGTCTGGCTGCCGATATCGCGCAGGCCCGTGCTCGTGGTCAGGAAATCGTGGTCGTAACATCCGGTGCGATTGCAGTGGGGCGTCGTCATCTCGACCTGCCCGATGGCAGCCTGCGCCTGGAAGAAAAACAGGCCGCAGCAGCTTGTGGAAACATTCGTTTGGCGCATGCGTATCAGGAAGTTCTGGGTCATCATGGCATCACGGTTGCCCAAATTCTGGTGACGCTGGAAGACAGCGAAAACCGCCGCCGCTACATCAATGCCCGCAATACAATTGAGACCTTGTTAAAAGTCGGTGCCGTGCCGCTGATTAACGAAAATGACAGTGTGGCAACCGACGAAATCCGCTTTGGTGATAATGACCGCCTGGGCGCACGCGTTGCTGCCATGGTCAGCGCCGATACACTGGTTCTGTTCTCTGATATCGATGGGCTTTATACGGCGGATCCTTCCAAAGACCCGAAGGCTGAATTTATCCCGGTGGTCAAACATATCACGCCAGAAATTGAAGCCATGGCAGGCGGGTCCGCCAGTAATGTAGGGTCCGGCGGCATGATGACCAAACTGGCTGCGGCCAAGATTTGCCTGAACGCAGGCTGTCGCATGGTGATCACCAAGGGGGAGCGTCAAAACCCGCTGAAAGCCTTGGAAGAAGGGGTTAAATCCACCTGGTTCCTGCCTGAAGCCACCCCAAAGAAAGCGCGTAAACAATGGATTTCCGGCAGTCTCAAGCCTGTCGGGAAAGTCATTGTGGATGAAGGCTGCCTGAAAGCCCTGAAAGCAGGTAAAAGCCTGCTACCCATCGGCGTTAAAGAAATCGTCGGCACGTTTGAACGCGGTGAAGCCGTGCAGGTCATTGGCCCCGACGGCAATGAGGTCGCGCGTGGCCTGATCGCCTATGGATCAAAAGATGCCACCCAGATCGTCGGCGTCAAATCATCCGAGATTGAAAGCAAGCTTGGCTATCAGGGCCGTGACGTCATGATTCACCGCGATGATCTGGTGGTGGATGAATGATCGATATTTCCTTCGTCATCACGGTCTATAACAAAGAAAATTTCCTCGGCCCCATGTTGACCTCGCTCGGTCAGCAGTCCGGTGATTTCACCCGTGAATTCATCTTTGTGGATGACGGATCGACCGATAATTCAGTTGCGATTATCAAAGAAGAAACAAAGGATTGGGACAACGTCCATATTATCCAGCAGGAAAATATGGGGGTATCCGGAGCGACCAACACAGGTGGATTCAAGGCACAGGGCGAATTTATCAAAATCGTTGATGCCGATGACGTCATGACCCATTTCGCCACCCGGCGCATGATGGAACTGATGCGCGAACATAAACTGGATCACCTGCAGGCGGGATGGCAGCTCACAGATGATTTGCTTACAGCCTTTGAAAATACCCATGACGAAACAGGCACCGTGCGGATGGTGCAGGACCCGTTTAAGGATTTCATCCGAAACGGCATGGGCGGTTCCACCTCCACCATGATCCGCACACAGATGTTTAAAGAAATGGGTGGCTGTGATGAAACCATCTTCGTTCAGGATTTCTCTATCCCTCTGCGCGTCAGCTATCGTGGTCGCATGGGGCTGACCGATTTGCTGGCCGTTTTTGGTCCGCGCGAAGCCGAAGGCCGTGTACTGGATGCATCCGCCACCGTCATTCATGACCTGTCCGCCACCATCCAGCATTTCCTGCGCGACAATCCGGATGTGCCAGTCAAGCTGCAACGCCTCGCCTTTAAACGCTGTGCAGGTCGTGCCTGGAAATGGGCAAAGCGCGAACAGGGCAAATCCATGTTCTGTCGTGATTTCTTCTATTATGCGCTGTCGCAACTGCCCATCTGGTATCAGACAGCGCCACTGATCGAAAAAACCCTGCATACCTGGGACAGCGAAGACGTGCGCCGCCCCAAGCCACGCAGATAATTATTCTCCAGCCACAGCCTCTGTTCGCTTATTCAAAGCCTTCAACCAAACAACAGACAGCAGTGCCATTAGCATGGGCACCGCCACCACAAGGTTGACCCAGGACCAACCAAATTCATTTTGAATAGCCCCACTGGAAAAACTCGCCGCAGCCACGGTGCCAAAGACCATAAAGTCATTGAGCGCCTGAACTTTAGACCGTTCGGTTTCGCGGTAACATTGGGTCAGCAAAGATGATCCACCGATGAACATAAAGTTCCAGCCCACACCAAGTGCGACCAGCGCAAACCAGAAATTCATCAGATCCAGCCCGGCCAAAGCAATGGCCATACAGGCCCCATTCAGGATCGCCCCGATCAGAATGATATTGAGCACACCATATTTCTGGATCAATTTCCCGGTAAAGAAACTGGGCAGGAACATGCCCAACACATGCCACTGGATAACAAAGGCCGCATCCGTAAATTCAAGCCCGCAAGCCACCATCGCCAAGGGCGTCGCCGTCATGACCAGACTCATTACCCCATAGCCCATGGTGCCTGCCAGGGCTGCCGTGATAAAGGTTGGTTGCTTGACGATTTCCATCAGGGGTCGCGCCGGGCCATGCAATTCATTGTTCGGTGTTTCTTTTCTAAAGCGCACGATCCAGACAACCACCATGGCAATACCATAAAGCCCGGCCATGG
This sequence comes from Terasakiella sediminum, assembly GCF_033100395.1. Lineage (NCBI taxonomy): Bacteria > Pseudomonadati > Pseudomonadota > Alphaproteobacteria > Rhodospirillales > Terasakiellaceae > Terasakiella > Terasakiella sediminum. The sequence goes on from NZ_JAWLVJ010000001.1 coordinate 209,419, forward strand.
AAACAAAACCGCCTGCAAACAGCACGGGTTCAAACCATTCTTTCGTCTGTGTCGCAAGCCAGGGGCCAAGGAAAGCCGCCACAATCCCGCCTGCCATCACATAGGAAATGGCCGTCGGGCGATGTTCTTTTTCAACGATCTCAGCCGCTGCAAAACGCAAGTAAGCGGCAAAACTGTTGTTGATCCCCAGACCAAAACTGCCAACAACAAACAGCCAGAAATTCCCCTGAAAAATCCCGAAAGCCGCAATCAATGCTGATGCTGCCCCAATGAGCAACCCCACCGTAAACCCGATCTTGCGCCCGACCCGTCCCATAAACAACGATGCAGGGATGGTTGCGCACATCATGCCGACAAATTGAAAGGCCAGCGGCAGGGTTGCCATGGCCGGATCATCAGCCAGCATGGCACCTGTTAATGCAGTGATTGTCATGATCAGGCTTGCGCCACTCATGACCATAGCCTGAGCGCCCGCAAGTAAGATGACCTGAATGCGGTCTTTCGACCAATTGAATGTCTCTGTCATGCTTCTTTGATACAGCTTGCGACTTTTAAAAGAAATGCTTATTTTAGGCGTCCATTTTAAACACGCTCGTCATCCTTGGCCTAATTGCAGGAATGACGGGACAATGAAGGAATTAATTCGATGACGGCGCAAGCAGCTCAAGACATCACAGCAATCATGCAAGACCTCGGCACCAAGGCGAAAGCCGCAGCACAGGTTTTGTCCGTTGCCCCGACTGAGCAGAAAAACAATGCCCTTTTAAAAGCGGCTGAATTGTTGCGCGCCAACGCCCCGGCAATCAAGGAAGCCAACGCCAAGGATATGGCCGCTGGTGAGCAAAAAGGTCTCAGTGGTTCCATGCTGGACCGCCTTATGCTGGACGATGCGCGCATTGAAGGGATGGCCGCAGGTCTGGAAGCCATCGCCAAGCTGGATGATCCGGTGGGCGATGTCATGTCCGAATGGGACCGTCCCAACGGATTGGAAATCCAACGCGTGCGTGTCCCGCTAGGCGTCATCGGCATTATTTACGAATCGCGCCCCAACGTAACGGCAGATGCAGGTGCCTTGTCGCTGAAATCCGGCAATGTTGCGATCTTGCGCGGGGGGTCGGAAAGCTTCCATTCCAGCCATGCGATCATGGAAAGCTTAACGGATGCATTAGACCAGGTTGGCCTGCCCAAAACCTGCATCCAGATGATCCCGACAACGGATCGTGCAGCCGTGGGTGAAATGCTGACCATGTCTGACACCATCGACGTGATTGTCCCACGCGGCGGCAAAGGACTGATTGAACGTATCACACGTGAATCCAAAATTCCTTTGTTCAAACATCTGGATGGGATTTGTCACATCTATGTGGATGAAAAAGCTGACCTTGAAAAAGCACGCAAAGTGGTGGTCAACGGCAAGATGCGCCGCACAGGTATTTGTGGGGCAACTGAAACCCTGCTGGTGAACCGCTCGGTTGATATGTCATCCATCATCAGTGATCTGATTGATGCGGGCTGTGAAGTCCGTGGTGATGATGCAGCGCAAGCTGTGGACAGCCGTATTTCAGCTGCAACAGAAGAAGACTGGGGTACAGAATATCTGGATGCCATTATCTCGGTTAAGGTTGTGGATGGCGTTTCTGAAGCCATCAACCACATCAACACCTACGGGTCGCACCATACCGACTGTATCATCACCGAAGATAATGAGGTGGCGGAAACCTTCCTCAATCAGGTGGACAGTGCGATCTGTGTCCTGAATGCCTCCACCCAATTTGCCGATGGCGGTGAATTTGGCATGGGGGCCGAGATCGGGATTTCCACAGGGAAAATGCATGCCCGTGGCCCGGTTGGTGTGGAACAGCTGACCAGCTTTAAATACAAGGTGCGTGGACAGGGCCAGACCCGTCCATAACAACAAGTCCCTAAGGGCATTGAATTTTCATCCAAAAACAGCCACACTATCGGTCTGTTTTGTCACTGGAGAATAATTTAATGCCCTTTGTCTTGCGCGAACCTTCGGGACAAATCATCGCCATCTACCAAAACCCGCACGAAGGTGTAGACGAAGAACTGCCCATGAACCACCCGGATATTATGGCGTTCTTAAGCACCCAGGACGGCGCGGCCGCAACCCTGCTTGATCTGGCAGAAAGCGACATGGCTATGGCCCGCGTGGTGGAAGATCTGATCGAAATTCTGATCATGAAAGGCACCATCAGCTTTGACGAGTTGCCCCCAGCCGCCCAGGAAAAACTGGCCCGACGTCAGGAATGGCGCGGCACGCTCGACGAAGCGCTTGCCATGTTTGGCGGCGGGAAAGTGATTTAGTTTTCCCCTTGTACTGACGGCCCAGACCTGTATCCTTTATCCAACTACTGGGTGTGAAGGGTCTCTATTATGGAACTTACTGAAATTGTCATCGGTTTTCTGATCAGCTTAACGGCTGGTTTTATCACAGGATGGAAAGCGAAAGAAAAATCCATCAAGATCAAACAGACCAAAGGGACAAATCAGCAAGCGGGGGAAAATAACACTCAAAATAATTTCAACATGACGATGCCAAGAGATAAGGACTAGTCCCATGTTGGATAAAGAAAAAATCGAACAAAAAGACGGTATCAACCAACAAGCTGGCAGTGGCAATACCCAGAATAATTATAACGGGATTGATCCTGATCGCTACGATGCATTGCGTGATAAATACACCCTGACCAAAGCGGCGGTAGATCGCTTATGGCAGCTGGTGCAGGATAATGCCGATAAAATTGATGACCCGGCCAGTGCCCTGGATGAACTGGCAGAGAAATATAAAGCCCTGCTGGATCAAATTGAACAGAACGAAAAAAGTTCAGATGAAGCGCGCGATTTAAAAGATCAGGCCCGTCAAGCCCTTGAAGAGGGCGAGATGCAAAAGGCCGAACACCTCCTCAACCTCGCCGCCCTTGCTGACATAAATGACAGAGACCAACATGCGGCTTCCGCTGCGGAAACCTATAGCGAAATGGCAGAACTTAAAGCCCTTGAATATGATTACCTCGGTGCTGCTGATTACTGCGGAAAAGCCGCGCAAACCACGCCACGAGATGACCATGAAGCTTATGGGGAGTATCGTCTTGATCAAGCAATGAATTTGGACAGGGCTGGCAAATACCAAGATGCTTTGGATATTGAAAAAAAAGTTGTTCAACTATGGGAAACTCATTTACCTGAAAATGATAAAAATCTTGCGATCGCTTTAAATAACCTCGCTGAGAGCTATAGAGCTATAGGCCAATATGAAGAAATGGAACCTTTAATTCTGCGTGCTTTGGAAATTGACGAAAAAGCATTTGGGATGGATCATCCCAACATAGCAATTGATTACAATAATCTCGCGGGATTATATCAGACCTTGGGCCGATATGAAGAGGCGGAACCCTTATATCTGCGCGCCTTGAAGATTGATGAAAAAGCACTCGGGATGGATCATCCAAATATAGCGATCAGGTCAAACAACCTCGCGGGACTTTATCAGACCTTGGGCCGATATGAAGAGGCAGAACCCTTAATTCTGCGTGCCATAGAGATTGATGAGAAAACAGTAGGGATGGATCATCCGAACGTAGCAACCGGTTCAAACAATCTCGCAGAACTATATAGAGCCAAGGGTCGATATGAAGAGGCAGAACCCTTAATTCTGCGCGCCTTAGAGATTGATAAAAAGGCATTGGGGACGGATCATCCAAAAATAGCGATCAGGTCAAACAATCTCGCGGCACTATATAAAACCTTGGGCCGATATGAAGAGGCGGAACCTTTATATCGCAAAGCGGTGACGGTGTTTGAAGCTTCTTTAGGGAAAGAGCATCCCAACACAAAAGGCGTTGCAAGGAATTTTGCCCTTTTTCTTTTTGAACGTGATCGCAAAGAAGAGGCGCGGGACATTTATATGCGGTTTGGGTTGGGGGAATAAAAGGGGGCTTGAAGGATGTGTGCTCTTGCCCTCCTCCTTTGCTCTTTCTTACGTCATCCCGGATTTATTCCGGGATAAGGCGTTGTGGCAGGTCCGAATGTATCTTGCGTTCCTTCCACCCATTATCCCGGAATGAATCCGGGATGACGCTGGAGGGTGCGGGATGACAGCTGGGGAGGGTGTGGATCGCGTTAACGTCACACCAAGCCTTTAAACTGGTTCACAATTTCCTGATATAGCTCGCGCTTAAACGGGACGATCAGCTCCACCGTTTCAGCTAAATCCACCCATTTCCAGCGGGAAAATTCTGGGTGTTTGGTATTGATGTCGATGTCTTTATCTTCGCCTTCAAAACGAAGGGCAAACCAGATTTGTTTCTGGCCGCGGTATTTGCCTTTCCAGACCTTGCCGATCAGATCATCCGGCAGGTCGTAATAGAGCCAGTCTTCGGTGCGTGCCAAAATCGATCCTTTATTCGTCCCGATTTCTTCCTCTAACTCACGTAATGCTGCATCCTGTGGGTCTTCGCCTTTGTCGATCCCCCCTTGCGGCATCTGCCAGGCACCGGGGGTGTCCAGACGTTCGGCCACAAAAACCTGACCATCTTTATTCAGTACGCAAATCCCGACACAGGGGCGGTACGGCAGGTCTTTCTTATTCTTTGCCATTTACGATCTCTGTCTTCCGGCGAGGCTGGTGATCGGGGCGATCTTCACGTTCTGCAGCTTTTCAGTCCATTCCTTGATCACACGAATGCTGTTCGGTGTCGCAGTAACAAGGGCCGTTGTCGCCCCCTGATTACCGGCAATGGTCGCGATTGTGTCAAGCTGGGCGCGCAGGCGTTGACCGCTGACATTGGGGCTGATGGTGGTATCGGCAATGGCACGCGCCAACTGCATCTGGTCCGCCATTTCCAAAGTCAGGCTGCCTTCTGCGGTGCGCGGGTCCATAAAGAACAGTCCACGGGTTTTAATTTCCCCCAACACAGGGGCCATGGCTTTCTTGTTTTTGGTAAAGCGCGACCCATGCTGTCCGACAAACCCGACATAGCCCTGGGCCTGCATCATCAACAGGTTCAAAAGCTTCAGATTTTCCGTTGGGCTTTTGGATGTCATCATCGCCATGGGGCCGGGATCATCCACCGGGAAGCTATCGGTTTCCATCGGCAGTTCCAGCAGAACTTCATGACCCATGGCGCGCGCTTTCAAAACCCAGTCTTTAACACCGCGCCCATAAGCGCTGAAAGATAAAGTCACATCCGGTGGCAGATAATTGATCGCAGCTTCGGTCAAGGTGGCACTTTGGCCAAGGCCTGTCACCACCAACCCAACAACAGGGGTCGATGGATCACCTGCAAAAGGTCGGGCATAGGTTTTCCAGGGTTCGCGTCCATCCTGGGACACCATGGGCAACAGGCCCACGTCGGTCACTTCAAACAGGCTTTTATCATCTGGCGTTGCCAATGGTTGGGGGGCCTTGGGCTGGCCCAGACCATTAAAAGCACGCGGCAGAACCGCCGGGATATTGACCCCAACTTCCGCCACAGCAGCCGTAGAAAGCGGATTTGCCGGATTATCCGGGTTGTATCCGCCCATACCACCGCTTGTGGTCGCAGCCACAGTCGCCGCAGAAGCAGCTGTCAATTTACTGCCACCCGCTGTTAACTTGGCAGGCGCAGAACCCGCAGCGGTTAATTTACCACCACCTGTTGCCCCGCCCTGCATCAATTTACCGCCTTGGGTCAGTTTACCTGTTTGGGGCGTAAGACCGGATGTGGCCTGTTGTTGCAAAGCCATCCCAACCGCGCCACCAACGCCGCCAATGGGTTTGCCTTTGCTGCCTTCAGCCATTTCTGCTGAGCCATCATCGCCCATGAAATACCAGTAAGCGCCACCGCCAATAGCGCCCAGACCAACCACAGCCCCGACAATGATCCCGATCAGCTTGCCTTTGCCAGCCAGCATTTCTTTCAGTTTCGAACCTTTGCCTTCACCATCGAAGTCATCGTCGAAATCGTCAAAATCGAAATCATCATCGTCGTCGTCATAATCAGTGGGCGCAGGTACGCCACTTTCACCGCTTACTTCGTCGTCGTCATCGAAATCGAGATCGAAATCATCATCGTCGTCGGCCATGGTCACTTACCTTCGATTACTCTTCTGTATTGCGTGGCATTTCAGAATAAAGCGAGATCCCTTCAATCAGGTCAAGCGCACGGCTGAGCTGATAGTCCTGAACCTCTTTTTCTTTATCATCACCATTGCGTTCTTCATCGACTTTTTTCTGACGTTCCTCTGCGTTTTCGTCCGTGTTTTTCAACGATCCACGCAGGTCAGCTTCGCGGCTGCCAAGACCTGTGCCAAGCTTTTCGATTTTGGCGACTTCAACCTTGATGTCAGGTTCAATGCCGAGCGCCTGAATAGAACGACCAGATGGCGTGTAATAACGCGCAGTGGTCAGACGCATCGCCCCATTGACACCCAATGGCATAATGGTTTGAACGGAACCTTTACCGAAAGACTGTGTCCCCAAAATCAAGGCACGGGCATGATCCTGCAAGGCACCTGCGACAATTTCAGAAGCAGAGGCTGACCCGCCATTGATCAGCACAACAATCGGCAAACCATCCGCAATATCACCCGGACGCGCATTGAAACGCTGAATGTCTTCTGCCCGGCGCGACCGGGTAGAAACAATTTCTCCACGGCTTAAGAATGCATCCGAAACTGAAATCGCCTGATCCAGCAAACCGCCCGGGTTATTCCGCAGATCAAGCACGATCCCTTTCAAACGGTCGCCTTTTTCTTTGTTGAATTTCTCAACAGCGCGTTTCAGGCCACTTTCTGTTTGTTCAGTAAAGCTGGTGATGCGGATGTAGCCGATATCACCTTCCATTCGGTTACGCACAGATGGCACCTTGATGACGGCACGCGTCAGGGTCACATCAAATGGCTTTTCCCCATTACGACGAAGGGTCATGGTGATGTCAGCGCCCACGGGCCCGCGCATTTTATCAACGGCCTGATTCAGTGTCAGACCGGATACAGATTCACCGTCCAGATGGGTAATGATATCTCCTGCCTCTACACCGCCTTTAAAGGCAGGTGTGTCATCAATAGGAGAAATGACTTTGATATAACCGGATGGATCCATCGAAACCTGAATACCCAGACCGCCAAACTGACCTTTGGTCTGAACCTGCATGTCCTTGAAGTGATCAGCGTTTAGAAAGCTTGAATGCGGATCAAGGGAGCTAAGCATACCCTGGATGGCCGCTTCGATAATTTCCTGATCAGTTTTTTCTTCCACATAGTCACTGCGAACTTTTTCAAAAACTTCGCTGAACAGATTAAGAAGCTGATACGTCTTTGCCGGGTCTTCTTTTGGTTTATCTGCATCTTGTGCCAATGCCGGAGCAACCAGCAGAAATGCAGCCAGAAAAGCGATCACTTTAGAAAATCGAATGGTCATCCTCGCGCCTTTGCGTTTTGTCGCCTCATCCAAGGCAACGGATTGATTGGTGCGCCGTTTTTGCGCAGCTCGAAATAGAGATTAGCATTACTTGATCCGTTTGACGACATAACTCCGACAGGCTCGCCACTTAAAAGCCATTGTCCAACAGACACATCAATATGTTCCATCCCTGTCAGCAGTGTATGATATCCGTCGCCATGATCAATGATTAAGAGTTGTTTATACCCACGAAATGGCCCCGCAAAGGCAATTTGTCCATCATAAGTGGCAACAATCTGTGCCCCTTTTCGCGTTTTGATGCTGATACCTTTGTGTTTTCCACCCAGTTTTTCCCGCGCGCCAAACTTCATCACCACCCGCCCTGTGGCCGGACGAGACAGTTTACCCTTTGCTTTTGCAATAGGTTTTCCCCTTGGCGGTTTGCCCAGAACGATCTCGGCCTCTTCAGTTTCCCGGGCCGTTTGCGGTTTGCTTTCAGGTGTGGCTTTAATACGTGGTTGGGCCTTTTTCTTTTTCGCCTGGGCTTTGCGATCACGTTCCAGCTGGTTCAGCAGCCCTTTCAGGGATTTCGCTTTTTTACTGAGCGCAGCCACTCGTTTTTGTGCGGCCTTGCTGTCTTTGACATAGCGCGCACTCAAGGCTTTTTTCTCTTTGATCAGCACGTTCAGACGGCGGCGTTCATCATCTAGATTGATATTGGCCCGGCTCAGACTTTTCTTTTGATTTTCCAACAAAGTGCGCTTTTTGGCGTAGGCTTCCACCTCTTTTCGCAAGACAGTGGCATCTTCCTGAATTTGCGGTACGATGGAACGCAGTAAAATCGCGCTTCTGACCATATCACCGGGATCTTGCGGCGATGCAATCAGGGCTTCGGGTGGATTAAGGGCGAGGCGTTGCAGCGCCATCAGGGTATCGATGGACAGCGCATAGCGTTTTTCAAGCTCCAGACGGGCCTGCTTTTCTTCAATCGCAAGATCACGAATAGCAATTTCCAGGTGGGTGACGTTAGCTTCGCGTTGTTGCACCGATTGCGACAGGGCAATCAATTCAGCACGCAAGGCGCGGGCTTCGTCCTGCAGGACTTTGGATTTATTTTCAAGTTCAGAACTTCTTTTTTTCTGATCCTGAATGTCGCGTTGCAGTTCTTTCAATTCATCCTGTTTGGTTGCCCCCAAGGCAGCCTCAGGTGCCCCGAAAAACAGGGGCACCATCAAGGCGGAAAGCAACCATCTGGATTTATTGTGCCGCACGTAGCCCCGCATCTTTAATGAGCGATTGTCCGGTCATATCTTCCGGTTGATCCAGCCCCATCAGTTGCAACAGGGTCGGGGCCACATCGGCCAAAGATCCGCTGTCCAGTTGGCTCACGCCTTCAGGTGCATTGATCAGAATGACCGGAACCGGGTTCAAGGTGTGCGCCGTATGTGGCTGACCGGATTTGGCATCGGTCATCTGTTCTGCATTGCCATGATCCGCTGTCACAAACATGGTGCCGCCAGATGCCGTGATGGCTTTTTCCAGACGTGCCAGGCAATGATCAACGGTTTCAGCTGCCTTGATCGCCGCATCCAGCATACCTGTGTGACCAACCATATCGCCATTGGCGTAGTTCACGACGATCAAATCATAGCTGTCGCCTTCGATCGCTTCGACCAATTTGTCGGTCAGCTCAGGCGCTGACATTTCCGGCTGCAGATCATAGGTCGCAACTTTGGGCGACGGGACCAAAATGCGATCTTCACCGGGGAAGACCTGTTCTTCGCCACCGTTCAGGAAAAACGTCACATGGGCGTATTTTTCCGTTTCGGCGATACGCAGCTGTTTCAGACCCGCATCAGACACCACCTGACCCAAAATATTTTGCAGTTTTTCAGCCGGAAACAGGGCAGTCATGAAAGTATTGTGATGGCTGGAATATTCCACCATACCTGTCTGGCAGGAGAATTTAACGATCTTGGAACGATCAAACCCGTCAAACGCCGGATCACAAAGCGCTGCCAGAATTTCACGCGCACGGTCCGCACGGAAGTTCGCCATCAAAACCGCATCGCCGTCTTTCATCCCGTCATAACCCGCAACAGCTGTTGGCAGGACGAATTCGTCAGTTTCCTCTTTGGCGTAAGATTGGGAAATCGCATCAATGGCTGTATCTGCGACTTCACCAACACCAGCAGTCAGAACGTCATAGGCTTTGCCCACACGGTCCCAGCGTTCATCCCGGTCCATCGCATAAAAACGTCCCGATACGGTGGAGACTTTGACGTTTGCGCAATCGGCAACATCGGCTTCAAAGCGTTCCATAAATCCTTTGGCACTGCTGGGTGGCGTATCACGGCCATCCAGGAAGGCATGGATATGAACGGCAATGCCTGCGGCATCAATGGTTTTTGCAAGTGCAACCATATGGTCTTGGGAGGAATGCACACCACCGGGGGAAAGCAGCCCCATCATGTGACAGGCCCCGCCTGTGTCCTTTAGACCTGCGATCAGGTCTTTCATGGCTTGGGTATCACCCAATGTGTTTTCCGCAACCGCCTTGTCGATACGTGGCAGGTTCTGCATCACCACACGACCTGCCCCCAGGTTCATATGACCAACTTCAGAATTGCCCATTTGACCAGCAGGCAGACCAACCTGTTCAGCGGATGCATCCAGCTGCGTTGTCGGGCAGTCTTTGGAAAGGCGATCCCATGTCGGGGTGTTCGCCAATGCAATGGCATTGTCTGTTTCTTCAAGGCGTTGTCCCCAGCCATCCAGAATACATAGGACTGTGGGGCGAATGGAAAGTGTTTGTGTCATGGTCAATCTTCAAAAGTAGATGGGGGGAGTTTTTTTATCGAGAGCCTTACATATATGTGGGTCGTTCCACCTAAAAAACCAAGACACTGGCTTTTAAACAGAGACGACCCACAAGGTATTCTAATATTGAGGTTGAAGCTTACTGACGGGCAGCCGCATCAATCTCTTTTAAACTTTTTTCAGCGCGGAAAGCTTTTTCGATGGAATCCTGCGCCCGTGTCACCATGTTCTTCAAAGTGTCCACGAAACCACGCATGTCATTTGCCACGTTGGTGAATGTATCTTCATACTGACCCGCTGTCGCTGCCTCAATCGCCATGTTTGTCGCGATGGAGTTGGACTGGGATACAACCTCGGCAATGCGTTTTGCCTGTTCGTTCAGATATTTAACGCCGCCATTGTCCTGGTCAAACTGTGCCAGTGCTGCAGCGATGCCATCATCCGCTGCTTCTTCGTAATATTCTTCAGCATATTCGCCTTCGGCATATTCACCTTCACCTTCGGCTGGATAGTCTGCGTAATCTGCTTCAGTATATTCGCCCTCAGCATATTCTGCTTCTGCGTATTCTTCAGCCGGGGCTTCTTCATATTCAACCGCTTCGACAGCTTCAGCGCCTTCTTCCACTTCAGGCTCCTGAAAAGCTTCAACTTTACGCATTTCCAGATTGATCTGTTCCAGGCGGTTTACCAGTTCACGGGTATATTGTGTCAGCGCCCGGATGGAAACACCGTAAGTGCCGGCACGACCGGCTGCCAATTCTGCATTCAGTGACAGGATACGCATATCTTCGGCAACATCGCCAAGTCCCTGAAAAGCTTCGAATGTATTGCGGCATTGGTCAAACAATTCGTGTTGGAACTGACCGACCTGTGAATGGGATGCGTCTAGCGCATATGAGCTTACTGAGTCTTGCATTTTTATCGCTTCGCCCCTTGCTGGTGAAATCTGTTTCTCATTTGTTATATGGGATTATGACCTGTTTCGTCAAAACCGCAAATGTCTTTCTTGTGAAATAACCCAGATTTTACAGAAAATCTTCAATTAAGCGTATGCGTTAGCAAGAATACTAGTCCCGATGATAGGGATGACCGGACAGAATCGCTTGGGCCCGGAACAGTTGTTCAGCCAGCATAGGGCGCACCAGCATATGGGGCCAGGTCATAGCACCAAAGCTTAACAGCATATCAGCACGGGCGCGCACACTTTCGTCCAGACCATCTGCGCCGCCAATAATAAAGGCAATATCACTGCGGCCCTGGTCCATCCAATTTTGGATTTTTCTGGCAAAATCCCGGCTGCCCATGGTCTTGCCGCGTTCATCCATGGCTACGATAATCGCCCCCTTGGGCACAGCATCCAGTAGAAGTTCAGCCTCTGCCTGTTTTAATTCCAGCCCACTTAACTTTTTGCGGATATCCAGTTCTTTAAGAATCGGGGCCGGGCGCATCCGATCGCAATAGGTATCAAAAAGGGCCTTCTCAGGCCCCTTCTTCCATTTACCGATTGCAAGAATGTGACTTTTCATCAGCTGATATGTTCAGAATCCGCAGATGCTGAAGCCGGGCCATCCCACATCTTTTCCAGATTGTAGAATTCGCGTACTTCCGGGCGGAACAGGTGGATGATCACATCAAAGGCATCTACAACAACCCAGTCCCCCTGATCCTTGCCTTCTGCCATCAGGCCTTTCAGGCCCGCAGCTTTCAGTTTTTCCATCAGGTGATCGGCCATCGCCACAACCTGACGCTGGGATGTACCGGATACGATCACCAGATGGTCTGCCAGACTTGATTTTCCTGCCAAATCGATGGTGACAATGTCTTTACCTTTGTCATCATCCAGAGAGGTCACAGCCAGTTCCAAAATTTCTTTGGCGCTTAGTTGGCTTTTTTTCGAACGTACGATGGTCTCATTCCTTATGTTCAAGTCTGTTTCTAATCTCGGTTGCCGATATGCTGTTCCCGCGGATGGGCATAAAAATCCAGGCCGGGGCAGTCTTTCGTTTCAGGACATGCGATTGGGAGGCAGGCAATCGTGCCTTTCCAAACCGTTTGGCCGTTTTCGACGACAACGCCTTGAAAGCATAAGTTGGACGATGGTAAATGGCAATCCTGCACATGTTGAAAATGACCTGCCAGTCTTTCCAACGATGAAATGTCGCCAGATTATCCGCCCCCATGATCCAGACAAACCGGATATTGGGATAGCGCATATGTAATGCTTTCAGCGTGTCGGCGGTATAACGGGTCCCAAGGCGGGTTTCAAGTGTTGTTATCTTGATTTTCGGGTTTTTCACCACTTTTTTGGCACTTTCCACCCGTTTTGCCAAAGGCGCCATGCCTTTTCTCGGTTTCAGTGGGTTTTGCGGGGACACCAGCCACCACACCCCGTCCAGCCCCATATCTTTCAAGGCCCGTTCAGAAATATAAACATGGCCTTCATGGGCGGGATTAAACGAGCCACCCAAAAGACCAATGGTCAGGTGCGCGTTGGGTCCAAAGGAAGGAAGACTCATGTGTTAACTGTCCTGATCCTGAAAGGCATCAATAAGGTCCTGCAGCCAGGGTTCATAGTTTTTCCAGCCTGCAATGGCACTGGTGTAAATCTCCTGCTGGACTTGCCACGAACTGGCCGTGCGCACAACCGTTTTGTCACTTTGCTGCAAAACCGCGTCCTGCCAGTCCAGATCTAGGAAACCCAGAATCTCGCGAGCATGTTCTTCAGGGTGACTGACCAGTTTTTCGTATGAAACCTCAAAGATACGATCGTCAAACAAGCCTTTCCAGAAATCCATCAGTTCCAGATGGTCCTTATAATAATCCGCGATGTTTTTTAGGTCATGGGAATAAGGATGGTGGCCAGTGAATATCTGTTGATAGATTGAAAAGCAGGTGGCGATGGGATCGCGCAATGTGTAGAGAAAACGCGCTTTCGGGAACAAGGTGGCAATCAGTCCGACCTGCTGGAAGTTCAGCGGCATTTTGTCGATTACATGCTTTTTGCCCAAACGATGCGGTTCCAGCCGGGCGAGATACCCTTCTGAAAGGAAGCTTGAAAGATCAGGGCTGAGTTCGTCTTCAATGAATTTGTCGGCATGCATCATAAATATCAGCTCACCCGCCGCCGCCACATCGTTATGGCGCGCCAGCATGGCTTCCAGTAACGAGGTGCCCGAACGGGGCATGCCGATGATGAAGATGGGACAGTCGCTATCTGACCCATCGACCTGACACTCCTTATAATTCTGGATATGACCCGACAGACGTATTGTTTCGTCGGGGCGCACCATGGCGTGGGTTGCATGATAACAAGTCATCGCCTGTTCATAGTTTTTATTACGATGATAGAACTGGGCAATGGCGTTCAGGGCAAAACTCTTTAACCGTTTATCACCTTCCTGATCCTGCAGAATCGCTTGCGTATAGTTTGCCAGTGTCTCATCGGAATGACGACGTTTGGGGTCCAGTTTTTCAAGATTCAGCGCACGGATCGGATCGCGTGCTGCCAGGTGATCCAATGCAGCTGTCATGTCATCAGACCGATTAAGCCAGTTTAACAAACGGATTCGATGATCAATAAAGCGATCATCGTCGTTTCCAATCAGGTCCAACGCTTTCTCATAATAGTCCAATTTTTCATAGGCATTGATAAGATCAATGAGGGTCTGTTCATGGTCTTCATTTAAGGACCTGGATATTTCCAGATGATGGACTGCCTCATGGGTCCAACCCAGTTTCCCCAGACAATGGCCCAAATGAAAATGGGCAAGCTGGTGTTGATCGGCACGCGCAATCACTTCTTTAAAGGCATGAATAGCTGCGACCACCTGATCCTGTTTGATATGGAACTGCCCCTTTGCAAACCACAGATCAATGTCATTGGGGCACAGTTGCAGGGCGGCCTGCCAATTGTTGGTGTGGGCACAGAGACGGGCAAAATGCAAGCGCGCGTCTTTATTTTCAGGATCGATTTTTAAAACATGATTGAAGAAGCCGGCCGCAGGTTCAAACTGCCCGGCCTCTAAAAGGACACGCCCTTTCAGGATAAAGGCGCCCACGTGATCCGGGTTAAAAGACAGGAATTGATCAGCCAGATCAAGCGCCATCTGCGGGTTGGAAAGTGCAATCGCCATTTCTGCCCAGCCCAGAAAAGCATCCACATCCGCGCTATTTTCCATCAACAGGTCGCGATAAATCGATTCCGCGCGCCCGTAGTCTTTCTGGTCAATTGCAGCTTTTGCCTGTTCAAGCTTTTGCTTGCTCACAAGGAAGGATTCCCTATCTCTTTTCAAAACGTTAGTTGGGAAAGCTTACGCCATATCCCCTTTATAAATCCAGTTTCTTTCGTTCCTTGGCTTGACGTGCTGCTTTGTTACACCTAAATTCAAGCCACGTTATTTTTTGATCCTTCAGGATAAGATTATGAGCAAAAAGATTACTGACGACAGTTTCGACGCAGATGTCGTAAACTCCGATAAACCTGTTCTTGTTGATTTTTGGGCAGAATGGTGCGGACCTTGTAAACAAATCGCACCTGCTTTGGACGAACTGTCTGAAGAACTCGATGGCAAACTGACCATCGCGAAACTGAATATTGATGAAAACCCAGGCACACCTTCCAAATTTGGCGTGCGTGGCATTCCAACACTGATGCTGTTTAAAGACGGTCAGGTTGCAGCGACTAAAATCGGTGCTCTGCCTAAAAACAAACTGCAGGAATGGATTGAATCTGTCCTCTGAGGCCAGACGCTTTATTCATAAAAAGAAGCCCCGCTTGAGTATTCAGCCGGGGCTTTTTTTGTGGCTTATCGCCAGTCAATCCGGGTTTTCATGACGCTCAAAGTCTGGATATCTGTAACCTGATGAAAGCCTGCAATTTTATCACGCAATAACCCCAATTCATCTGGCGTTTCGGTTTCCACACAAACCAGCGCATCGATATCGCCCGAGATGGATTCAAAGAAACGCACCTCGGGCATTTTCTCCAATATGGGCGCAATTTCGTGACACAAAGCCCCATTGGTTTTAATCATCAGGTAAGCCCGTGTGCGTGGCCCCGCGCTTGAGGTTTTGCGTTTAATCGTATAGGCCTGAATTTCCCCATCGCGTTCCAGACGATCAATACGTTCCTTCACCGATGTACGCGAAAGGCCCACCTTTCCTGCAAGGGTGGAGATGGTTTCGCGGCCATTGATTTCCAGAAAGTCCAAAAGCTTTTTATCGATATCATCCATTTCTGTTCAGACCTTCATTGTGACGGGGGATTGGTCATAGTGCAGGGCGCATCAATTTGGGAAAATCCGTAAAATCTCCTCACTATTCAAACAGAGGAAAGATTTATGACCCAATCCAGTATCAACACAATCTGTCCCAATTCCGGCAAACCTGTCAAGCCGGACTCCATTGCCGATTATCAGGACATGCGCATAGGATTCTGCAACCCCGGGTGTCGCGACAATTTTGCCAATAATCCAGAAAACTATCCCCATGTGCTGGGACAGTTTGCACCAACAGGCCGCCTGACCACCTATGACACCAAAAACTTTGTCTCTGATAAAGAATGGGGCAAGCTTTATATCGCAAACCTGAACGGCATCAGCGTGCGCGTCCACAGCACGTCCACGCCCTACAAATGGCATGTGAATGATGGGCAGGAAGTTTTCGCGGTTCTGGATGGCGAAGTGGAAATGCGTTATCAGCGCAACGGGGATACTTATAAATCCGTCACCCTGACTGCTGGCATGATCGCCCATATGGAAGAAGGATGTGAGCACGTCGCCCATCCCAATGGTCTGGCACGCGTGCTCGTCATGGAAAATCTGGGTAGCGTTTAGGCTTTCAATTTATAGCCCGTCTTGAACATACGGTAGCTGACAAACCACAGGAAACTATTCACGCCCAACATGACCAAAATGCCTGTCATTGGCGTGCTGTCAGATTGACCGATAAAGCCTGAACGGAACCCGTCAATCATATAGAAAAACGGGTTAATAGAGGCCAGGAACTTGCCCATTTCCGGCAAACGTTCAATGGAATAGAATGTCCCAGACAGGAAGGAAAGCGGCGTGACCACAAAGTTGGTCACCGCTGCGATATGGTCAAATTTCACCGACCAGATACCGCCGATGATGCCGAGCAATGACAACATCATCGCCCCCATCACACCATGGAACAGCACAAGGCCGAAATTATCGATTCCCATGGGGACAAACAGGCTCATGACACAAACGATGATGGTCCCTATCACAATCCCGCGTGTGGTGCCACCCATGGCATAAGCAAAGGTCAGTTCATGGGCGTTCAAAGGCGGCATCAAGGTATCAACGATATTGCCCTGAATTTTCGCAATCACGAGCGAGCTGGAGGTATTGGCAAACGCATTTTGCGTAATCGCCATCATCACCAGACCCGGGGCCAAAAATTCCATAAAGGGAACCGATCCGATCTGTTCAACTGCGCGACCCAGGGCCAATGTAAATACCGCAAAGAACAACAAGGTTGTCACCAGCGGGGCCAGCAGCGTTTGAGTATAAACTTTTAAAAACCGGCGAACTTCACGGGAATAGAGCGTCCACAGGCCAAGCCAGTTGGCAGAATTAGGATTGACTTCAATGGGAGTCATTAGAGATTCTCTTTTAGGAAATAAATGTTTATTGTTTTTATCAGCACAAAGGCATGAAGTTAAGTGAGATATGTCACAAGATCAAAAAATTCCAAGGCCCATCACCGCACAATCTCTAAGAAATGCGGCATTAAGGTACATTGATCGCTTCGCCACTTCGCGTGAAAACTTGCGGCAAGTGTTGATGCGCCGGGTGCATAAATCCCATTATCACCATGATACATCTGTGCAGGACGGCATCGACTGGGTTGAAGATATTCTCAATAAGCTGGAAAAAGCCAATTTCATCAATGATAAAACCTACGCCGAAGGCCGCGCCAGTGCCCTTCATCGCAAAGGCACTTCGCTGCGTGTTATCCGCATGAAACTGGTGGAAAAAGGCGTTTCAGAAGACGACATTAATTACGCCCTTGATGCCCTGCGCGAAGAAACAGAAAGTCCCGACTTGGAACGCGACGCCGCTATTGCC
Source organism: Terasakiella sediminum (assembly GCF_033100395.1). NCBI lineage: Bacteria > Pseudomonadati > Pseudomonadota > Alphaproteobacteria > Rhodospirillales > Terasakiellaceae > Terasakiella > Terasakiella sediminum. Next base: position 226,735 of record NZ_JAWLVJ010000001.1, read on the forward strand.
TTGGCACGTCGGCGCAGGCTTGGCCCCTGGCGTTTGCCGGAAAAACGGGAAGCCTTGAAGGAAAAAGACCTGGCCGCCATGGCGCGTGCCGGATTTTCCTATGATCTCGCACGTGACATTATTGAAGCTGAAACCCCCGAAGATTTAGACGATGGCATTTGAATAATCGTCTTCCTTCTTCAGCAATTCTGCAATCAGTTCCAGCACATGACGGGCCTGTTCCATGGAATTAGGTGCCCCCAGACAGAGACGCACACCCGTGACGGACCGATCTGAAACAGCAAAATCATCAGCAGCCACCAGTCGCACATTCTGACGGCGCATACGGCTGACAAAATCTTTCTGATCCCAATTGAGCGGCAGGGACAACCAGATATGAAATCCATTGGGGTCGGCGCGGAAAGTGTAATCAGACAAAACCTCACGTGCAATTTTCTGACGATCCCGCGCAGCTTTTGAAATTGCCTCCCCCAGCAAATCCGCACACCCCGTCGTGATCAAATCAATCGCCATGGCTTTGGTGATGGGCGATACCATCAAGGAGGTGGCACGCAGGGCCTGGGAAACTTCTTTTTGCAGTGGTTGGTCTGGGCAGGTCAGAAAGGCGACCCGCAGGGAACTGGCCACCGATTTTGCCAATCCAGCGATATAGTAACTGAGTTCCGGGGCAAAGCTGGAAAGTGGGGCCGGGGCATGTTTGGAAATGAACCCATAAGCATCATCTTCAATGATCTTCACATCATAAGTCCGCGCAATCTCTGCAATCTCGCGGCGACGCTGTGAGGGCCAGGTGGTTGTCGTCGGGTTATGCTGCGTCGGGGTGCAATAAAGGACGGACAGATTATGGCTGCGGCAAGCCTCTTCAAAGGCGTTGGGCACGATCCCGTCATGATCCATTTCCAGCCCGATATGTGTCACTCCCAGTTTTTCCACCACCGCCTTGAAACCGGGATAGGTGAATTCTTCGGATGCCACACACATGTTTCGTCCGCCCAGATGACCCAGCAAGGCAAGTAAAGTGCCTTGGGTCCCCGGACAGATCAGCAGATTGTCCGCATGGGCGGGATCATAGCGCCTTCCTACCCAGCGTGCCGCTGTTTCTCTTTCCTCAAATGTTCCGAAAAAATCCTGATAGCCAAACAAGTTTTGTTCATCCATACGCATCACCACCTGCGCCATATCGCGCTTCATCCGGTCCAGCAGGCGTTTGTCAGTAGGCAAAGGCGGGATGTTCATGCCCATATCGATGATCTGATTTTCCGGCAAGCGGTCTTCTTTCGCCCCGCGCACAAAGGTGCCCTGGCCGACACGGGCGACCAGAAGCCCACGTTTCTTTCCTTCCGCATAGGCACGGGTCACGGTGGTGAAATCAATATCAAGGCGGGCAGCAAGCTGGCGTTGTGGGGGCAGTTTATCACCTGCTTTTAAAACCGCGCGAGCCAGATCCTGTTCAATCGCATCGACAATAGCGAGATAAACCGGCTGCTGCGAATCCAGCGTATGGGGAAACCAGTGGAGGTCATTTTTCGTCATGATCTTTTGCCCTCACATACATTCCATACAATTTTAAAAATTTCATCATTTCCGCTTTTCTTACAGGCTATCAGCTCTTTAATTCAGTCACTTTATTGTATGTATAAATATTTACATACAATGTGATTTTGTATGAATTTTATATTGAAATTGCATGTATCATATGTCTTTCCTCCCCCCTATTGCAAGGCATAAAGGAAGGAATTGACACATGAGCCCCCTGCCCCCGGATCCCGCCACACTATCATCAGAAAATCAAAAGGGACCGCTTTATGCTGACCGAATTAAAATTCACCCCCGGCATATCCCTGGCTTTTATCGTTCCTTAAAATCAACCCTGATGTGGCTACTTTTAGCTTTCTATCACCTCAGCCCCTGGATCAGATGGGACCGCGATGGCGACAAGCCGGATCAAGCGATTTTGTTTGATATCGGTGGCAAGCGTATCTACCTGTTTGATCTGGAGATTTGGCCGCAGGATATCTATATGCTGACGGGCATCATGATCTTTGCCGCCGTCGGCCTGTTTTTTAGCGCGGCCATGATCGGACGGGCCTGGTGTGGTTTTGCCTGTTTCCAGACTGTCTGGACCGACCTGTTCATGAAGGTTGAATCCTGGGTAGAAGGGGACCGCAACGCCCGTATCCGCCTTGATCACGCCAAGCCAAGTTTTTCCAAATTCATGAAACGCACGGTGAAACATACACTCTGGCTTGCCATCTCCACCTTCTTTGCCTTGTCATTTCTGTGGTATTTCGGGGATGCCGCTTCGGTAACGGAGGAACTCTTCACCGGGCAAATTGATGGCTGGAGCCTGGCAACCTTCCTGACATTGCTGGTAATGACCTACGTCATGGCTGGATTTGCCCGTGAGCAAGTCTGTTTTTACATGTGCCCCTATGGTCGTTTCCAAGGGGTTATGTTTGACCAGCACAGCAAGGTCGTCACCTATGAAGATTGGCGCGGAGAAGACCGTGGTAAGCCGGGCAAGAACCGGGATTTTTCAGACCGGGGACATTGTGTGGACTGTTCCATGTGCGTTCAGGTCTGCCCCACTGGCATTGATATCCGTGATGGGCAACAGATGGAATGTATCGGCTGTGCACTCTGTATCGATGCCTGCAATGATGTGATGGCGAAATTTGATCTGCCCAAAAACCTGATTTCCTATGACAGTCAGCATAACATCGCCGCACGTGCCGCCAACAAAACACCGGAAAAGCCGTCTCACCTGCTGCGTCCGCGCACGATGATCTATGGGTTTATTCTGCTTGCGACCGTGATTGTAACCAGCTTTGCCTTGGGCAACCGGGAACTGACTGAACTGAATGTCCTGAAAGACCGCGCCCCTTTCTTTGTCACCCTCAGTTCCGGGAAAATTCAGAATGCTTATACCTTGCGCGTGCTGAACAAAAGCGACACCACACGCACATATCTTCTGGATGTGGAAGCAGCCAACTTCCCTGACTTTTCTATTGTGGGTCATACGGGTTCTCAGTTCAGCATTGAAAGCGGCAAGATCAAGACCCTGCGCGTGCTGATCAAAGGCAGGATGCTGCCGAACTATGACGGTAAACTGCCAATCCAGATCATCCTGCGTGACCCGGGACTGCATCCGATGAAAGTGGAAGAGACGATCTTTAACGGACCGAAGTAATCAGCTCTGATGCTGCAAAAAATGCAGTTGATGGTTGCCTGATTTATTCGTCATCCCCGCGAAAGCGGGGACCCAGAAAACGAGCTATAGGGCTGGGTTCCCGCTTTCGCGGGAATGACATGTAAGAAAAAAATACCCCCCAGCTGTCATCCCGGTCATCGTGCCGGGGTGGCAGTTTTTATAAAGATTCAGTCGCCTCAATCAACCAGGTTAGATCATCCCCGTCCAACAAAGGCGTCAGTTGATCACGGACTGTTTTGTGATAGTCATTGATCCAGTCAATCTCATCCTTACTCAGTAAGGAAAGCTCAATCCCTTTGCGATCAAACGGACAAAGCGTCAGTGGCTCAAACATCCGCATTTCACGCTCCCCCCCTTCTGAAGCCTGCACGCAAATCAGATTTTCCAGACGAATGCCGTACTCCCCTGTCTTGTAATAGCCAGGCTCGTTCGACACCACCATACCAACTTCCAGCCCGACCTTGCTCGGCATTTTGGAAATTCGGTGCGGGCCTTCATGGACATTCAGGAAACTACCGACCCCATGACCCGTACCATGATCATAATCCATCCCGGCCTGCCAAAGCGGACGACGTGCCAGCACATCAAGCTGTGATCCTGTTGTCCCTTTTGGAAAACGGGTGGACGAAATGGCGATATGGCCTTTCAGGACACGAGTATAGCGATCTTTCATCTCATCTGTCGGGGTGCCGCGCACCACGGTCCGGGTAATATCCGTGGTGCCATCCAGATATTGCGCACCGCTATCAACCAGATACAGTCCATTTTCCGGTAAAGGAATGGATGTTTCAGGGCTTACGCGATAATGAACAATCGCGCCATTTTCTGCCGCACCCGAAATGGTTGGAAAGCTGTAATCAAAAAACAGACCATCTTCCGCACGGATACTGTCCAGCTTGTTTGAAACAGACAGTTCATTCAGGTCCGGCCCGGCTTTCTGTTTTGATAGCCAATGAAGGAACTTCACCATCACCGCCCCATCACGGCGGTGCGCTTCGCGCATGCCATCAACTTCCACATCGTTTTTGCAGGCCTTGGGCAAAAGGCTAAGGTCATCACCCATCACCACTTTTGCACCTGCCGCCTTCAGGCGGGAATGCACCCATTCCGGGGAATATGTACCGTCAATCCGAACGGTTTTTTCATCCGCGCCCAATCCGTCCAGCACAGCCCCGATGTCACCCGGTTCATGGATACGTACATCCGCACCCAGATGAGTTTTCACCTCATCTGAAATTTTACGCCCATCCATAAAAAGGTCAGCCGTCGCATCGGCATAGATAATTGCGAATCCCAGGGCCACGGGTGTGCAGGGGATATCCCCGCCACGAATATTAAACGTCCAGGCAATGGAATCCGGCAGGGTCAGCACCATGGCATCCTGCCCGGCTTCGCTCAGGGTCTTGCCCATGTCTGCCAGTTTTTCTCCATGGGCCTGCCCACTGCAATCCAAAGGATGAACGCGCACCGGTTCCAAAGGTGGTTCGGGACGGTCTGCCCAGATGGCGTCGATAAAGTTATGCGGGGCAGGTTTTAATTTCGCGCCCAGTTTTTCACACGCCAGCTTCAGACGATGCAGGCCTGCCCCCGTGTGCAGCCACGGGTCATAAGAAAGGGCCATTCCCTCTTTTAAATAATTGGCCACCCAATCAGTTGCCGGACTTTCCGAGATATGGCGATAATCAAACAGGTCGTTATCTACTTCCTGTTCAATCTGCAACGTATAGCGCCCATCGACAAAAACGGCTGCCTTTTCTTGCAGCACTATCGCCATGCCCGCCGACCCGGTGAAGCCTGAAATCCAGGACAGACGTTCAGAACAAGGCGCGACATATTCGCCCTGATGTTCATCAGCACGCGGTACGATAAAGCCGTCCATTTCAAAGGTTTTCATTTCCGCGCGAAGGCGTTTCAGACGGGCAGCCCGATCAGTCATGGGGGATCTTCCTAAAAACGTTCCAGTAAACGTTCAATATATTTCAATTCCTGCTCGGCGCGACCCTTTTGTCCGGCCCGGCGGTATAATTCTTTTAAAATTTCACGCGATTGCTTCATTTCTGCGTCGGTTGGTACCGACTGTCCGGTTTCCCCCTGCAAAGTTCCTTTACTGCCGCGCCGCCCCAAAGGATCATAACCGGGCAATTGCTGCGGCATAGGCTGCATGCCCATTTTCTGCGCCAGGGCCTGTGCGCTGTCTTTCAAACCTTCGCGCAATTGATCCACCGCATGGGTTTGTGCCTGAACAGCTGTTTCATCCAACCCGCGCTCCAAAGATTGAACCGCGCGCTGCATGGCTTTTTCGGCCTCTATCAACGCTTTGGGGGTCTTGGTCTGCATAGCTTGCAGGCGTTTCATCTGTTCGCGCAAATGTTCCAGAAGCTTCTGTTGCTGTTCAGCCTGTTCCAGGGCTTTACGGGTTGAGCTCAGGCTCGGGCGGTCCTGATTGCGGGTGCGCTGAAAAGTTTCATCCAGCAATTTCTGCTGATCCTTTTCCAGTTGCTGCAGCTTCTTGACAACCTCACTCGCCGCCTTCATCTGATTGGGATCAACAGGGGGCTGCATGGCAAGGCGTGACAAGATAGACTGAAACTGTTCCATCACTTCCTTTGCCGCCTGGGTATTGCCCGCGCGCATCAATTCGCGTGCTTTATTCAGCAAATCCATCAGCTCATCACGCCCAATCATATCGGCATTTTCAGGCGGCATCAGATTTTCAAACCCGTCCATCTTCGGCATGGATTGCGCCATTTTCTGCAGGAACTGATCAAGGCTTTGCTGCATCTGTTCAAACAGGGCTTCCATGGCCGCACTATCTTGTGCATTCTGCATCAAATCCTGCATCTGGCGCGACATAAATTCCAGCTGATTGCGCGCACTGCCCGATGCGCCTTCTTCCAGACGCACAGCGGTTTCCCACAAAATTGCGCGCACGGCCTGCACATCCACATCCGCCATCACCGCATGCATTCTGTCAGAGGCCACGCGCAAAGCCAGATAGATCGCCACATCATCCTGAAAATCTTCGGGGTGGCGCAAAATCCGATCCAGCCAGATGCGGCCAAACACATGATCTTCCGGGCTGCCATTGACCATGCTTTTTCGGATATTGATCAAACGCAAAGCCACGGGATGGGTGAATTTTCGTTCCGGCAGGATAGACTGTATCGCAGTACCATGGGATTGTTGACCCGCACTATCAATCGCAACCGGGGTCATTACCACATCCTGCCCCGCCCAGGGGTGATCCGCCAGATTGGCACGAAACCGCCCGGTGACGTCCCGTTCATTTTCATCCAGCACCAGCACAAGGTCAGGCAGGCTATCTTTTTCCAACGCGCGAATAATCAGTTGTACCTGCTGCAAGCCATAATCATCTTCAGCCTTAAAACCCAGGGTCATATGACCGCGAAAACCGCTTCTGGGTTTTCCCGACAATTTGATGCTTGGTGGTTCATCCATTTTCAGGCGGATGGGCCAGCTGTAGATCGCCTCTTCATTGCGCATGACCTTTAAGGTCTGGCCCTGTTCAAGGCGGGTTTCCAGACTGAAATTCCCCCGTCCCAGATTTTCCAGCTTTTCAACGAACGGGCCAACCGATACAGACAATTGATCCCGCGTCGGTCTGCCTTCCAGACGCAGCAGCAATTCACTATGTTGGGCAATTTCAACAGCGGATGATAGAGGCGGGCTGTCCTGGTTCGCACTCAAAAAAGTGGGACCCAACCCTGTATGGGCAGGCGGATTAATCCAGGCTTCTATTTTCCAGTTCTGGGTCATGCCCACGTGTGATGCCGGGGCAAAACTGCGCGCCAGACGATCTGTAAAATCAAACCGGGCTTCCACTGCTCCCAACAATAAAATGATCACAAGAATAATGCTAAGGCAATAAGGATCACGATCTTCAAGGCTGAATTTCGGCCCCCGTAACGTAACTTTCCCCATGGCCTGAACCATCCGGTCCTGATGATTCAGCCAGACGGTTTGCTGAAACTTATCACGGCTTTCCCCCACCGGATGATCCAGCAGGGCAAAAAGCGGTTGATGCTTCAGGTCATTGTCGCGTTCTATCTTATGAAGAGCATTTCGTTTGGTTGGAATGCGCACCCCTGCAAAGGCGTGAACCAAAAGACCAAACAGACCCAACCCGCACAGACCAAGCACCAGCATATGCAACTGCGGGGATAAAAGGGAAAACAGATCGAACAGAATGGCTGACAGGAACAAGCTGGCCAAGATCATAAACGGCCAAAGCCGGGGCCAAAGCTGTTCCCACACCATCACGCCACGCACATAAAAGATCATGCGCTCCAGTCGTCTTAATGTGGCGTTATCAAGTTCAAGCATAAACCAGCCTTACATCTGTTTATCCCTTAAAGATAAACTGTGAATGGAAGACTGGCTATACAAGTCTTTGTGAAAATGAATTGCGAACGCTGTTCCCCGGCGCAGGCCGGGGCCTTTGAAAGTTCAGAGCCCTCTGTTCCAAGAGGTCCCGGCCTTCGCCGGGACACGGATTTTTAACCCTGCCAATTGGCAAGGCTTTCCAGATCCATCTGTTCTTCGATGTCCACACGTTTGCGGATGACAGCATAGTCATCACCTCGCACCATCACTTCCGGGATCAACGCCCGGGAATTATAGGTATTGGACATGGTCGCACCATATGCGCCTGCGGTTCTGAACGCGACCAGATCACCAGAAACCAATGCGGGTAGTTCACGGTCTTTGGCAAAGGTATCGCCTGTTTCACAGATCGGACCCACCACATCGTAAGTGACGGTGTCTTCGCCTTCGGCTTCAACCAGCGGCACAATCGCGTGATAGGCGGAATAAAGCGAGGGACGCATCAGATCGTTCATCGCTGCATCAATCACGGCAAATGTCTTTTTCGGGGCTTCTTTGACATAGAGTACTTCACTGACCAAAAGACCTGCGTTACCTGCAATCATGCGGCCGGGCTCAAATTCAAACTCAACATCCAGGTCGCCCAGTTCTTCCACAACCAGCTTGCCATATTCGACAGGCAGGGGTGTTTCAACTTCTTCGTAAGGAATGCCCAAGCCACCGCCCAGATCGACACGGCTGACGTCCAGACCGAGACCACGCAATTCGCCAACCATTTCCTTCATGCGGCGGAAAGCCTGACGAAATGGTTCCAGATCAACCAGTTGCGATCCGATATGGCAAGCCAGACCCCGAGGGTCCACGCCGGACATGTTGGCTGCGCGTTGGTAAACTTCCACCGCGCGGGTCCAGTCGATGCCGAACTTATTGTCGCTTTTCCCGGTGGAGATTTTTTCATGGGTCTTGGCATCCACATCTGGATTTACCCGCAGCACAATCGGCATGCGCGCATCCAGTTCGGTTGCCACTTCGCTCAGGACCACCAGTTCTTCTTCACTTTCCACGTTGATCTGGCGAATGCCTGTCTTCACCGCATAAGCCAAATCAGATCGGCTTTTACCCACACCGGAAAAGACGATTTTATCAGCGGGAACACCTGCCTTGATGGCGCGTTTCAATTCACCCACAGAAACCACGTCAGCCCCTGCGCCCTGATCAGCCAATGTCTTGATCACAGCCAGATTTGAATTGGCCTTCACCGCAAAACAAATGGTCGTATCCAGATCTTTTACCGCTTCGGCAAAGACCTGATAATGACGTTCCAGCGTGGCTTGGGAATAAACATAGAAAGGCGTGCCGACTTCTTCTGCGATTTTGGAAAGGGCAACACCTTCGGCGTAAAGCTCGCCGTTTTTATACTGAAAATGATCCATGGTTTTTCTTTATTTCATCAAAGTGGGGGCTTTTGTCGGGGCAGGATAGGTACGCGGATATTTCGGATCCACATCTTCCGGGGCGACGGGCTCGTTCTTGCGGCCACAGGCGCCAAGGGATGCGGTAAAGGCCGCAATCAGCATAATCATTATGAACTTGCGCATCATCATACCTATCTCCTCAAATTCTTATAAAAAAACGTTCGCGGGCTTGCACGATCTGCTTGCGTACATTATCCGGAGCCGTGCCGCCATAAGACGTGCGCGATGCAACAGACGCATCAATGGTCAGGACGTTAAACACATCAGCCGTGATGGTCGCATCGACCTTTTGCATTTCTTCCAGGGACAGATCACACAAATCACAACCTTTATCTTCGGCCAGTTTCACAATGGCACCTGTCACATGGTGGGCGTTGCGGAACGGCATATTCAGTTCGCGCACCAGCCAGTCGGCCAGGTCTGTCGCTGTCGTAAAGCCCCAGGTCGCGCTTTCACGCATCTTGTCTTTATTGACCGTCATTTCTTCGATCATGCCGGTCATCACAACAACACTCAGTTCAATCGTGTCGGCTGCATCAAAGACAGGTTCCTTATCTTCCTGCATGTCCTTCGAATAAGCCAATGGCAGCCCTTTCATGGACATCATCAGGCTGTTGAGGTCACCGACCACACGCCCGATTTTGGACCGGACCAGTTCAGCTGCGTCCGGGTTTTTCTTTTGCGGCATGATGGATGAACCCGTTGAGAAACTGTCAGACATGCGCACAAAACCAAATTGGGCAGACGACCAGATCACCAGTTCTTCTGCCATACGGGATAAATGCACTGAACAGATGGAGGCTGCAGAGAGATATTCCAGCGCAAAGTCACGATCCGACACCCCATCCAGCGAATTACGCATGGGACCGGAAAACCCCAACAGTTCCGCCGTATAGTGACGATCAATCGGATAAGGCGTGCCAGCAAGGGCCGCAGAACCAAGCGGTGATTCATTCACCCGCTTGCGCGCATCAGCGAAACGGGCCCGATCCCGGCCAAACATTTCCACATAGGCCAGCAGATGGTGGCCAAGAGATACAGGCTGTGCGGCCTGCAGATGGGTAAAGCCCGGCAGGATGGTATCCACCTGTTCTTCAGCGCGTGCAATCAAGACCTGTTGCAGGACTTTCAGCCCTTCGTCCAGACGGTCGATGGCATCACGCACCCACAGACGGAAATCGGTTGCCACCTGGTCGTTTCTAGAACGCCCGGTATGCAGACGCCCGGCAGCTTCACCGATCAATTGTTTCAGGCGGTCTTCCACATTCATGTGGATGTCTTCCAGCTGAGCGGAAAATTCAAAATCGCCAGCTTCGATCTCAGCCTGAACCTTGTCCAGACCTTCGGTGATGGCCTTGCCATCTTCTTCGGTCAGGATGCCTTGCTTAACCAGCATGGCACAATGAGCTTTGGACCCGCGAATGTCCTGAGCATAAAAGCGTTTGTCAAAATCAATCGATGCATTGATTTTTTCCATAATCGCGCTCGGGCCACCGGAAAAACGGCCACCCCACATGGTGTTGGTATCGGATTTATCGCTCATGATCAGTCCATCTATAAAGGGAAGTAATTCGTTAAGGTTTGTTTGCCCGAAACGAAAGAGTTCGTCAAGCATACAGCAACGCTTGATCTATATAGATGAATTTAGTGCCTATGAGAAAGGATTATACATCATACCCAAAATCTTCTCTATGTGTTCTGGATTGTGTAACAACCAAGCAATAAAAACTGTTACACTTAATGTTAGTAGCCCTAAAAGAGCAATTGAAAGAGCATTAAATTTGCGCTTCCAAGCCTGAAACAGTTTTGGCCAAGCACGAAAAATTTGCCATTTGTTCGTTCGGCAACGTAAGAAAGCAATGATTGCCCCCAAACCACTTACAAAAATTATCGGATTTTCTAATAGTAATTCAGCAAGTGACGTCAATATTGGAGACGGGACTGCCTTGATTTCAGGGTCTGAAAGTTTCAAAAGTGATGCGTAGGTGAAAATTAAACCTGCGCCACCGATGAGCCATGCGCGAAGATTATCTGATTTTCTGTGAGCAACACCTTGGTTTAACAAAATACCATCTTTTGCCGCTTCCATAGAGGCGGTTAAACTGTCATCACAGTGATCTGGAATATTAATCTGCTTTTTCTTACAGATCTTTTTAAATGACGTCGCATATGCCAACGTTCCAAGTGACTTTACAATTGCATCCGGTGTTTTATTTCTTTTAAATCGAATGATCTTGCGGTAAAGGGCGAATAAAACTTGGGAACACCATTCATTATCGTTATCATCTTTATGTAAATCGATAATTGTGTCTGTCGTTGGGTTATGGTGCTGGTGTTCATGCGAAATGTCTTTCACAAAAAAGAAAAGCTGACTGCAGATTTCTAAAATCTTTGCTTCTTTTTTGGGGGTATCCTGACCCAAGTTCGGAGCTGTTCCCCCTAAGGTTTCTGAATCATCATGGGTAATGATAATTTCGCCATTGCGTTGCAGCTTAAACTTTGCTGTAAAACTACTTGTGGCTGGTAGATTATCAGATGCCTTATTAAATTCGGTTCGAAGATATCTGATATCATCATCCGTTAAATCATCTCGGCTTCGCAATTCACTATACAAGGTTGTGAATGTTTTTAACGCATTGGTACGCCACAGCTTTTTATTATGCCATATAAACAAATGACCTTCCAGATACGCCTGATTGTCATCGCCCTCAGCCACAGCCTGAGCCAGACAACCGAACCACATTTGGCCATCAATACCAAATAATTTCGCCCATCTCGTTCGAAATGGAAGCATCATGTCAAGCGTATCTCGTTCCTGATAAACAATGATAAATCGCTTATCTTTAGTCGATTTGTTTTGATGCACACTCTGAGATGGATGTTTGGTGTCGCCAATCGCGCTAAACGAGAGCTGGTTGGTAACATTAGGCACCCAGCTTTTATACTGACGGATCATTAAGTCTGACTTTTTTAGGAGTTTAATTTATTCGCGAATAATTGAATCAATAGCTTCTTCGGACAAGGTGCCTTGGCTAATCCATTCACCATTTCTGACAGCGATGCCCGCCTTGCCGCGAAAATCACGTTGTAGACCATTTCTGGTTTTAACGTTGCCAGTCAAAATATTCCAAATTGAATCACCGCAACGAGCACGGTTCATTTCATATTCGCCATTATTTGATTGCCAAACACTGAAAGCAACACGGAAAAGAGAAAGGGAAATAAACAGGCCGACAAAAATGACAACCCCTTGAATCAACGGTAAATATTCCATATTTCTTCTCCAAATCCCCAGTTTGAATCTTCACTATAACAAATAAAAGTTGAAATTTGGTTGCGAAAATTCGACAAAAAGATTCCGAAAAGAATCAAGATCGCTCTTATTCTCTTCGGAACCGGGGAATATAGGGATTTTAAAGCAAATGTCAAGGTGTGATCGTAAAAGTATTATTTACAGGTAATTCACATCTAGAATAACACTTAAGATCATAAATGATCCCAAGTGTTAAGTATTGAAGCAAAGTCTTAGTCCAGACCTTCGCAGTGTTCTTTATAAGCTGCTTCGTCCATCAGTTCGTCCAGTTCTGCCGCATCCGCGATGGTCATTTTGAAGAACCAGCCATCGCCTTCTGGGGATGAGTTCACCAATGCAGGTTCATCATCCAGCGCTTCATTGCCTTCAGTGATTTCACCAGTGATCGGGGCATAGATGTCAGAGGCTGCTTTTACAGATTCAACAACCGCACAGTCTTCGCCTTTTTCAACTTCGGTGCCACCTTCTGGTGTTTCCACAAACACGATATCGCCCAGTGCATTTTGCGCATAATCAGTGATGCCAACAGTTGCCTTGTCGCCTTCAACAAGTACCCATTCGTGATCTTCAGTATATTTAACAGTCATAGTCTTTAGCCCTTATAATAACGTTGTGGAACAAACGGTAGTTTTGCGATTTCGCCCGGCATGGTTTTGCCGCGCACGATCAATTGAATTTCTGTGCCGATTTTGGAAAATTCGGTCTTCACATACCCCATGGCAACCGGCCCACCAAAGCTGGGGCCAAATCCGCCAGATGTAATTTCCCCGATGATATTGCCATCCATATCAGCGATCTCTGTATGCGCACGTGCGGGTGCGCGGCCCAGTGGCTTGATGCCAACACGTTTGCGCGCAATTCCTTCAGACAGGTGTTTCATCACCACATCGTGCCCCGGGAAGCCACCTTCCTCGCGGCGGCGCTTGCCAACAGCCCAGTTTAATGAGCCTTCAATTGGCGACGTAGTGGTATCAATGTCAGATCCGTAAAGGCAAAGGCCGACCTCAAGACGCAGGCTGTCACGTGCGCCAAGACCGATAGCCTCAACCTCTTCTTCACCCAGAAGCGTGCGTGCCAGTTCTTCGCATTTGTCTTCGGGAACGGAAACTTCGTAGCCATCTTCCCCCGTATAGCCGGAGCGAGAGACCAAACACGGAATGCCCGCAATGTCAAATTCGCCCATATTCATAAAGATCAACTGATCCACACCCGGGGCAAAACGATTCAGAACCTCGGCTGCTTTTGGACCCTGCAGGGCCAGAAGCGCGCGGTCTTCCATCAGTTCCAGCGTATGGTTGGGCAAGGAAGAGGCGATATGTTCAAAATCTGCTTCCTTACAAGCCGCATTCACCACGATATACAGATGATCACCCCGGTTGGTGACCATAAAGTCATCGCGGATGCCGCCTTCGTCATTCATCAACAAAGAATAACGAATGCCATTTTCCGGCAAGGCTTTGATATCGCTTGGCGTCAGGCTTTCAATCGCGCTTTGTACGTCGTCGCCTTTCAGCAGCGCCTGCCCCATATGTGAGACATCAAATAGCCCGCAGTTTTCACGAGTGTGCAGATGTTCTTTCATGATGCCGAGTTTATATTGCACCGGCATATCATAACCGGCAAAGGCAACCATCTTGCCACCAAGTTCGATATGCAGCGCATGAAGAGGTGTGGTTTTTAAAGTATCGCCCAAAATAAAGTTCCTTTCCCACAGGAGTGACCCAATAAATTGATCCTGAACAAACAGAATCAAAACCTGGCCCCCCTCTGTCATGGAACCTGAAAGATTCCCCTGTGCCTATGCAAGGGTTTCATCGTCGGTGGAGATGCTTGAAAAACATCTCACTTTCCAGAGTCTCATCGCCCAGCGGTCCAATATGCCTGAGAGTTTCGCAGGGGCGCATGCTCCTTCGGCGGGCACCATCCTTTATCGGCACCTCTCTCCCGCATGGGGTCATATGATGTAAGCTTATTGTATAGAGGGGGTGGGGATGGGTCAATCGGGGAATGTGATCATCCGCGTCATTCCTTGACTCCCCCTTATAAAAGACCTACAAGCCGCCAACAGTTTTGATGGCCCCGGATGGACAGGCCTGAACGTTGATCAAAGGGCCTTTCACATGCAGACATTCAAGCTGACCCCCAAGCCGCAGAGCGATTATCGCCTGGAACTGAAAGAGTTGAAGCTTCGCAGCAAGCTGGAAAAAGACGGGTTTCGTCACGACAAGGTCGTTTATGGCTTTACACAAAAGCTGAACGGTGTTGATGCCCTGGCCGAAGCCGGGATGAATATTGAGGAAATTCCCTTTGTTGAAGCCCAACAGGAACTGACCCAGGCTCTTGTTCAGCGCACGCGCGCCAAATCCAAGCTGGATCATCTGCAGCATGATCGTGAATTTAACGGGCGCGACACAGCGGGCGAAGAAGAAAAAGTTCAGCAGAAAATCACCGATTTAAATAATCAGATTCAGGAAAGCAAAACCGCCCTTGGGATTGAGGGAACGGTCAAGCATCTGAAATTCTAAGAGATAGGAATACCGAAAATGCCAAAATTATCCCCAAAAGTCCGCCCTGACATTTCCGATTGGACAAAAGACGACCTGAAAGCCTGGCGCGAAGGTCACGGGTTTGACCAAATTCAGGCCGCAGCCGCCATCGGAATTGGTCGTCAAACCTGGTTGAAAATGGAACAGGGTCGCAAGTCCGTTGACCTGGTTTATTACCTGGCCTGCGTTGGATATGATGCCCGGAAAAATACATAAGTATTTTTACATACATTAGAGTTTAAGCGCCTTTCAGAGGCGCTTTTCTTTTCCAACTGTAATTATATTCGATTAAAAATGCATCTAAACTTCAAGTTTAGGCATGTTATAAGTTTCGCTCTAAACCTCAAATTTTGCGGCGCAATATCTGCAAAATTTGGCACCTATTTCTCCTCTTAAACAGTTGATACATAAAGATAATAAAACTGTAATAAAACTGTCATGAAATATTTCGAAATATTTCCTGTACGGCTTAAAACCCTAAAGATAAAGCAAAAAACTTTATAACCGGGTGGGTCATACACAATGAAGAAATTGAAAATCTCCAACCAGATTTTTCTGATTATTGGTGTCTTTGTTCTTTCCTCTCTCGCAATCGCAGCCTATTACGCGATCAAAAGCAATGATCTGGAACGACTGAATAAAAATGTCATTTCCAACAGCCAGATCAATGAATTATCTGTTGAGATGAATACAGCTTTCCTCAATATGATCCCGACCCAGAAAACGTTTCTCACCAACCCAAGTGATGAAACGGCAAGCCGCTTTACATCCCTGGCCGCTACAATTGATCAGAACCTCGTAAAACTAAAAGAAAGCGCGGCCCATCAGGATATCCATAAGAAACTGTCTACAGAGCTCCAACACGTCACCGCCAAGTTCGCCGAGATCGAAGCATCACAAAAACTGTTGGGCTATTCCGAAAAAGAAGGCCAGCGCGGCAAGCTGCGCGGGGCCGTCCATACCATTGAAAAACGCCTGCAGAAACTGGAAGAACAATCCATCGGCACCACATTGGAAGTCGCCAATCGTCTTTTGATCAAAATGCTGATGATGCGCCGTCATGAAAAAGACTACATCATCCGGGGCAACCGCGATAAATATCTGGGCCGCATCGACAAACGCATTGTTGAATTTAAAGAAATTCTGGCAACTGCGCCTTTCACTGATGACCTGAAGGGTGAGCTGACAAAATATGCCGATTCCTATCATAAAGAAATGAACCTTTATGCTGACGGGAAGGAACAACTGTTCAAGCAGCAGGCCGAAATTGAAGCCATGATCGCGACCACTGTACAGGACCTTGAAACTTTTGCTGCCGAATCCCAGAAACAGGCACTGGCTTCTCTGCAAATGGCAGAAGATCAACGGGTGTCCATCACGACCAACATCGCCATCTGGGGCGCTGTTGCGATGATCCTCAGCATCCTGATGGGCACCAGTGCAGCACGTCAAATCATTCGTTCGCTCATACGCAACATTGATCATTTGTCCGATCTCACTAAAGGCAAAACCGATTTTGAGGTCACAGACCAGAAGCTTCCCAACGAAATTGGTGATCTCGCCCGTGCGCTGATCGTGTTCAAAGAAACCATTCAGGAAACCGATATTCTGCGTCAGGCTCAAGAACAGCAAGAAATCCGCAGTCGTGAACAACAACGCGCACTCATGAACGATATGGCCAATGCTTTTGAAAATGATGTGGGCGGTGTGGTCCAGACGGTGACGTCTGCGGCAACTCAATTGCAAGCCGCCTCCACCCAGATGGTCGGTACCGCAGGTGAAACCAGCACCAAAGCCAATGAGGTCAGCGAAGCAGCCTCCAACGCTGCCCACAACGTTCAAACGGTAGCTTCTGCAACCGAAGAACTCTCCGCCTCTATTGGGGCGATCACCGATCAGATGTCCACTTCGCGCGATGTTTCAACCCGTGCGGTCGGGATTGCAACAGAAACCAGCCGCACCATTCAGGAACTCTCCGGCAATGTGGATGAAATCGGTCTTGTTGTGGGCCTGATCAATGATATCGCTGAACAGACCAACCTGCTGGCGCTGAATGCCACAATTGAGGCGGCACGGGCTGGGGAAACGGGTAAAGGTTTCGCGGTCGTGGCAACCGAGGTCAAAAACCTCGCCAATCAGACCAGCAAAGCAACAAACGATATCTCCAAACAAATTGCCTTTATTCAGGATGGCACCACACGGGCGGTAGAAGCGATTTCGTCTATTTCCAACGTGATTGAAGAAATGAATGAAATTTCCACATCGGTTGCAGCCGCCGTGGACGAACAAGCCAGCGCCACGCAAGAAATTGCGCGCAATATCGAACAGGCATCGCACAGCACCATTCAGGTAAACGACAGTATCGTCACCGTCGGTCAGGCCACACAGGAAACCGGAAGCGCTGCCAACCAGATCGAAGATTCAGCAGGTGACCTTTCCAAACAGGCAGAATTCTTAAGGGAAAAACTAGCGAATTTCCTCTCCAATGTCAGAAATGACGAGGCGAAAACAGAGGCTGCAGAATAGTAAAACCCAAAGAAAGGACCTGAAACTGATCAGGTCCTTTTTTACATTCTCTTGACTCTTCACTGTTCCTTATATAGAACGTTCTATATATCGAACAGCTGGAGAGGCATATTATGGACAAGCCGAGCGTCAATACATTGGGGCGTCATTTACAAAAATTGCGCCAGCAACGCGATATCTCGCTCTCACAACTGGCCAGTGCAGCAGGTATTGCCAAGTCAAACCTGTCACGCATTGAACAAGGCAGCGGTAACCCGACGCTGGATACCATCTGGCGGCTTGCCATTCAGTTAAAAGTCCCCTTCAGTACCCTAATCGCGCCCATCAGTGGTCCCATCAGCGACAATGATGTGGAAGTCCGCCTGATCGATCACGGCACCGACAATCCGGAAGTAGACGTCTATTGGATGTCCTGTGCGCCCAACACCATCCGCCAGGCAGAAGGGCATTCCCCGGGGACAATCGAATCCATCACCATGATTTCTGGTGAACTGGAAGTCGGTGCACTGGAAAACATCCGAACTCTTCGTGCGGGAGAAAGTCATAGCTTTGCAGCTGATCAGCCTCATATTTATCGCGCAGGCGACGGCTGGGCGACTTTGATGCTGACCATTGTTTATGAGACAAAAGAGGACGAGGCATGAGCATGACCAAAACTGCAACAACCCGAAGTCCCTTCTGGGTTGGCACGCAAGAAGCCGTGCCCCTACTGGGCGGTTATATCCCGGTTGCCATTTCCTTTGGGCTGGTTTCCATTCAGTCGGGCTTCAGTGTTTTAGAAACCGTTTTGATCTCCACCCTGATCTATGCAGGGGCGTCGCAGTTTCTGTTTGTCGCCATGGTCGCCGCCGGGGCACCTTTGTGGCTGGTGGTCGTCATGACCTTGTTGATCAACGCGCGCCATCTGGTCTATGCGCCCAATATCGCAAGCTACCTGCCGCCAAACCGCTGGTGGCCCTGTCTGATGCATGGGCTGACGGACCAAATCTTTGCCCTTGCCCATACCCGCCTGCCGCAGATGGAAGAAAACGCGCGGATCGGCTGGTATACAGGGGCTGCACTACTTGCCTGGTTCAGCTGGATTTTCGGCACAGCGCTTGGTGCCTTGGTGGGGGAAGAACTGACTACCCGCTGGCCTTTGTTGGGTGAAGTGATGCCCTTTGCTCTGCCTGCCCTGTTCCTCGTCCTGCTTGCGCCACGTTTTTCATCAAGGCTTTGGACACTAACATTGGGCGTTACGATTGTAGTGGCCTTTGCCCTGAAACTGCTGGGCCTGCCCAATGCCTCCATTCCGCTTGCGGCCCTCAGTGGCGCCATCCTCTATCACCTGATGAAAGGCATTGCCGGAAAAGGGAGTAAATATGATGGATAACAATTTCTGGATCCTACTTGGGCTTTGCGCCAGTGGCACTTTGATGATGCGCTTGTTGCCACTTATCTGGATGCAGCGCCACCTTGCCAAACGCAAAACCCAGGAAGCAGTGGAAGAAATCCCGAGCTGGCTCAGCGTCTTTGGTCCGGCCATGATTGCGGGCATGTTCGGAGTTTCCCTTATTCCCGCAAATCCAAGCCCCGTCAGCTGGGCCGCCACCGCCCTTGGCGTTATCGCAACCCTTGCAGTCTGGCGCTTTACCAAATCACTGGGATGGCCCGTCTTTGGCGGTGTTCTGGTTTATGGTGTTGTGATCCTGCTCGGCTAGTCAGCTATATTATATTCACAAAATCTTAAATTAAGTTTATATAATTCTCACATCTGAAGGGTGGGAGAGTAAAATGGAACAGCTGGTCGATGCAGTTGGTGGTGCGCAAGCCACGGCCATTGGCGGGATCGTCATCGGGATTGTCTTTGGCTATTTCGGGCAACGCAGTCGCTTTTGCCTGCGCGCTGCTGCCATTGAATTTTCCCGGGGGGCCTTGGGGGAAAAACTTGCCATTTGGTTTATCGTTTTTTCAACCGCCGTTATCGGCACCCAAAGCCTGATCCTGATGGACGAAATGTCTGTCGATGAAGCCCGCCAGCTTGCCCTGCCTGGTTCTCTGTCCGGGGCCTTGATCGGTGGATTGCTCTTTGGCAGCGGGATGATTTTGGCACGGGGCTGTTCATCGCGCATGCTGGTGCTGTCCGCCAACGGGAATTTACGCTCTCTTCTGACCGGACTGGTCTTTGCAGTCGTGGCCCAAGCCTCCTTACGTGGCATTCTTTCGCCTGCACGCACCGAAATTGCATCCATCTGGCTGATTTCACCCGAAGATCTCTCCCTTTTCGGTCATCTGGGTGTTGGCCCTGCTTTTGGAATTCTTGTCGGCTGTCTGTGTTTGGGCGGGGCCTTATGGATTGCACGCAAACATACCATTGCCCATAAAGTCTGGCTGGGGGCTGTTGTGGTTGGGGCAACGGTGCCAGCGGCCTGGTATCTGACCTTCAGTGTCGCTGGATTGGCGTTTGAACCGATCCAGGTCGAAGCGCTCAGTTTCAGTGGCCCTTCTGCCGATACCCTCATGCTGGTGATGAACCAGCCTGTACCAGAGATGGATTTTGATGTGGGGCTGATCCCTGGCGTCTTTCTTGGCTCTTTCCTCGCGGCTTACTTTGCACGAGAGTTAAAGCTGGAAGGTTTTGACGGCGCGCACTCCATGAAACGCTATATCCTTGGTGCCGCCTTCATGGGGTTTGGCGGTATGCTGGCAGGCGGCTGTGCGGTGGGTGCAGGGGTAACGGGCGGTTCAATCTTTACCGTCACCGCCTGGACAACCCTGTTTATGATGTGGATTGGCGCCGGGATCACCGATCTGGTGGTGGATCGCAAGAAAATGGTCCTGCAATCCCTTTAACCCAAGTATGCCGCAATATCGACTTCATCCATTTGTTCCGGCAGCAGGAATTTCTCCGCATAGTCCTTATAGACGCCCGAGGTCAGGAACAGGTCAAACAATTCCCCATCGATATGCTGGTCCTTTTTAAAGAAGCTCAGGATTTTGATAGATTCACTGAGTGTCTTCGCCTTTTTGTAGGGACGATCTGATGCTGTCAGTGCTTCAAAAATATCCGCTATCGCCATGATACGCGCAGGCACGGACAGTTCCTCACCCGCCAATTTGCGTGGATAACCCGTCCCGATCAAAGTTTCATGATGCGTTCCGGCATATTCCGGGATGCGTTTCATATGATCCGGTAAGGGCAGCTGTTCCAGCATCAGAATACTCTGGATCACATGTTCATTAATCTTGAAGCGTTCTTCTTCGGTCAAAGTGCCGCGACGCACCGACAGATTATAAAGCTCGCCCTGATCATAGCGGTTTTCAGGAACGTCCACTTTAAAGTCCGAATTCTCAAAGAATTCTGCGCTGCCTTCTGGGCGCGGGATCACGTGGAAGGCTTTATCATCCAAAAGCTTTTCCTCACATGGCCCTTCTGCTTCATCACCATAACGTTTGGCCTCTTCATGGGCGAGACCCAGATGAATATTGAAGTTCCGCACCCAGACAGTCTGTGCGATCTGTTTCAAACGGTCCAGGTCTTCATCTTTCATGAATTCCCCACCCACATTGCATTCTGCCACAAAAGCAAAATCATCAATCAGGGCCGCGCGCTTGGTTTCATATTCAGCTTCCGCCTCACCCTGATTTTTCCCACTCTGGATGGCTTCCAGGCAGTCAATACGAGCATCACGCAGCAAGACTTCGAAACGGGTGCGAATCTCGTGGATGCGGTTATAGATGGTTTCCAATTTGGTGGCTTTATCAACCACATATTCCGGCGTCACCACCTTGCCGCAATCATGCAGCCAGGCCCCGATTTCGAATTCCCGCCATTGATCATGATTGGTAAAGGCAAAGTCAGCGAACGATCCAGTTTTTGACTCTGTCGCTTCTTTCGCCAGCATAATCGCCAGTTCCGGCACCCGGTTACAGTGACCACCCGTATAAGGGCTTTTGGCGTCAATCGCGCCCGCAATCAACTGGATCAGCGCATCCATCAGTTTTTCCTGCGATTCCAGCAGGTGACGGTTATAAAGGGCGGTTGCCGCTTGCGCCGCCAATGCTTCAACGAACGGCTGGATATCCTGACCGAACGCCACAAATTCATCGGCATATTTTTCCTGGGCGTTGATGATCTGCAAGGCCCCGATCACCGCACCACCGCGCGGTTTTAACGGCACCGTCAGGATGGATTTGGACTTATAGCCCGTGCGTTCATCAAAAGCTTTGGGACCGGAGAAATCGAACCCTTCAGCATTATAAACATCATCAATATTGACCGATTCTTCTTTATGAACCGTATAGCTCACCACATTGGTCATATTCGATGTGCCATCTTCATTATAAAGCGGAATACTGGGCAGGTCGGCTTCCTTGCCTGTGGTTCCGCCAAAAGCGATACCGAGACTGTCGTTTCTGAAAATCTTGAAATCCAGATGCTTGTCCTGATTCAGGGTATAAAGCGAACAACCATCTGCGTTGGTCAGTTCCTTCGCACCAAACAGCACCATTTCCATCAGCTTGTCACTGTCCTGTTCAGACGATAGCGAAATCCCCAATTCGACCAGTTTGGACAGTTTTTCCTGTTCAATCTGCAGGGCTTCGGTCTTGTCGCCCAGACTTTCACTCATATGCGCAAAGGATCGGATGAGATTATCAAATTCCACAATTTTGGATTCTGTCAGCTCACTCATATCAAAATCAAGCTGGCGTACCCGTTCTGACGCAACCGTCAGGTCCGTCACTTTCTTGGACAGGCGAGACGCAAACAGAAAGGAGAAAGGAATAAACAGACACAGACCAAAAAGACCAACCAACAGGATATGATCATGGAATTCGTCAAACAGATTGCTAAAATCATAAACCGGAGCCAGGGTTGCCAGATAAAGTTCTGATCCTTGAAAAGAGATTTTGCTTTTCTGAATGAAATATTCATCACCACCTGCATAAACTTCATACAGGTTATCCACTTCGATATGACGAAGCTTGCTGTGAAGGATGTCCATATATGGTGCATCAACTTCATTGAGCGGCAGAAGATTGGTCGGTTTATCCGGCTGCGGGGACATGGCGAGAAGACGATTCTTCGCATCCATCAGAACCAGCACCCCATTTTCAGAAATCTGAATTTCTGACAGTTCGTGGGCCAGTTCGGTCAGCGTCAAATCAACACCATAAACGCCTGCGGTCTCGGTCAAATTACGCGAGGCAGTCAGGCCCGGCTTTTTCAGGGAATTAAACCAATAAGGTTCTGAAAGCAGAACCTTATTGGTATCAATGACAGAACTATACCATGGACGCTGTGACGGATAATAATCCGGGCGGGTATCGGAAAGCGACCCGATCTTGTTCAGATTTTGATCCAGATACCCCCAGCGTTGCAAACGTTCCTTGCTGCGATCAATGGAGCGTACAATCCAGGCCGTACCTTCAGGCGCCTTGTGACGTTGACGGATCTCTTCATTACCGCGCACCGCAATCACCTGGAAAAAGGCATCATCACTAAAGCCGTAATAGAGCGAATAAAAAGCCGGGTTCTGCGCCAATGTTTCAATCAGCGGCGGTAATTGTTTAGAGGACAGAAAGTTTTCCGGTGCCAGCTCGACACCAGACTGGGTTGCGCCAATGGACGCATTGGTCGTTGCCAGATTCAACAAAGACTGAACAGAAGTCACCGCATGATTGGTTTGGCTTGCAAAAGCTTCTTCGGCAATTTCTTCAGAAAATTCTGAACTCGCAACCCAGAATAGAGCAGAAATTGACCCACTCACCAAAACCACCATGAGTGTCATCATGGTGATCATACTGACTTTGAATCTGACACGAATGCGCATGTAGTCCTCGCTCCCATCCTAACGTATAGGGAACGTGGACCACATTAGAATAGGTGTAAAGCCTAAACTACCTTTAGATTGAATTTTTTAGTTACCAAAGACCGCTGCTGAAGCCTGTGCCAAATCTTCTTTCAGGTCTTCCGGGTCTTCCAAACCCACAGAAAGACGCAACAAACCATCATTGATGCCCAGACGTTTCTTCTCTGTTTCATCAACTTTGGAGTGTGTCGTCGTCGCCGGATGAGTGATCAAAGATTTGCTGTCACCCAGATTGTTACAGATCTTGATCAGGTTCAGTGCGTTTTCAAAAGCAAAGGCCTGTTCCTTGGTACCGTCAATTTCAAAAGACAGCATCGGACCACCACAACCCATCTGTTCCATCGCCAGTTGATGCTGCGGATGGCTATGCAGGCCCGGATAATGCACTTTGCGCACCGCCTTGAAGTTTTCCAGATATTTGGCAACCAGTGTGGCGTTTTCGCAATGTTTGCGCACACGCATATCCATGGTTTCCAGACCTTTTAACTGGGTCCAGGCGTTAAACGGGCTGATGGACGGGCCAGTATTACGGAAATACGGCATCATCTCGTCCTTCATCAGGGATTCATCGTTAAACAATACCGCGCCACCCAGCGTGCGGCCCTGACCGTCGATATATTTGGTGGTGGAATAAGCAACGATATCTGCACCAAATTCCAGCGGGCGCTGCAAAACAGCCGTTGCAAAAACATTATCCACAATCACACGTGCACCCACCTTATGGGCCAGATCACAAACGGCTTTCAGATCCACAATCTCCAGCGTCGGGTTGGATGGTGTTTCCAGCAGCACACAGCGTGTTGGCTTGCTTAAAGCTTCTTCCCACTGGTTTAAATCCGGACCATCAACCAAAACAGTTTCAATGCCAAATTTCGGCAAGATATTATTGAGGATGTGCAGGCAGGACCCAAACAAAGCGCGTGACGCCACAACCCGGTCACCGGATTTTAACTGTGCCATCAAAGCCATGTTGATGGCCGCCATACCGGTTGCGGTTGCCAAGCAAAATTTTGCCCCTTCGATCATCGCCATTCGTTCCTCGAACATGCCCACGGTCGGGTTGGCAAATCGGGAATACTGATAGCGTTTGATCTCTTCTTTGAAAGTCGCTTCCTGTTCTTCGGCTGAAGAATAAATATAGCCGGACGTCAGGTACAAACCTTCGCAGTTTTCATCAAAAGCAGAACGACGTGTACCGCCATGCACCAATTGTGTGCTTGTGCGCCAGGTCTTATTGCTCATGACTTTTATCCTTTACGTTACGTCAATGAAGGGGAAAAAGCTTTTACACCGTTGACGGATGCAGCACAAGGGGCCACATTCATTTAACCACCGTCATTCCCGCGCAGGCGGGAATCCAGATCCCTGCCTGCGTAGGGATGACTTGAATAACAAAACAACAAGGCACAAGTATGTCCGATTTCAAAGCCACCGATGATCTTTTCTTCACCCGTTTCGACCTGGATCAAGCCCAGGTGGAAGCCAGTGTAACGAACGCCCTAACCGGGGCCGATGATGGTGAGCTTTTCCTGGAATACCGACAAAGTGAATCACTGGCCTATGATGACGGCCGCCTAAAAAGTGCGAATTTCGATACCGCACAAGGCTTTGGCCTGCGATCTGTAGCGGGCGAAGCCAGTGGCTATTCCCATGCCGCCACATTGGACCAAGCCGCCCTTGATCGCGCCTGCACCACCGTAAAAGCGGTCCATAGCGGCCACAGTGGCGTGATGGCGGAAGGCCCCATTGGCACCAACAAAGAACTTTATGTGGATGATAACCCGATCAATCTTGTCCCCTTTGAAGCCAAGGTCAAACTGCTGGAAGAAATTGATGCCTACCTGCGTGCCAAAGACCCCCGGGTCAAACAAGCAACCGCATCGATTGCAGCGACCTGGCAGGCCGTGCGCATCATTCGCGCCGATGGATCACAAGCTGCTGATATCCGCCCGTTGGTGCGCCTGAACGTGGCCTGTGTGGTTGGTGTGGGCGATCGGATGGAAACCGGGTCCCACGGGATGGGTGGTCGTGTATCTTACGAAGAATATATGAAACCCGCCTGCTGGAAAGCAGCCTGTGACGAAGCCTTACGTCAAGCTCTGATCAATGTTGAATCCGTGCCAGCCCCGGCTGGCGAAATGCCCGTTGTGCTGGGCGCAGGCTGGCCCGGTATTTTACTGCATGAAGCCATCGGCCATGGGCTGGAAGGTGACTTTAACCGCAAGAAAACATCCGCCTTTGCTGGCTTGATGGGCGAACGGATTGCAGCCCCCGGTGTAACGGTTGTGGATGACGGCACCATTGAAGATCGTCGTGGCTCCATCACCATTGATGATGAAGGCACTCCCAGCCAGAATACGGTTCTGATCGAAGACGGTATCCTGACCGGCTATATGCAGGACCGTATGAACGCGCGCCTGATGGGGGAAAAACCGACCGGGAACGGCCGTCGTCAATCCTATGCCCATATGCCTCTGCCACGCATGACCAACACCTGCATGATGAACGGGGATAAAGACCCGAGAGAGATTATCGAAAGTGTCGATAAAGGTCTCTATGCCGTCAACTTCGGCGGCGGTCAGGTGGATATCACATCCGGCAAATTCGTCTTTAGCTGTACCGAAGCCTATCTGATTGAAAAGGGTAAAATCGGTGCCCCGGTCAAAGGGGCCACCCTGATCGGTAACGGCCCGGATTGCCTGACCAAAGTAAAAATGATCGGCAACGACATGGAACTGGACCCCGGTATCGGCACGTGCGGTAAAGAAGGCCAGGGTGTGCCTGTTGGTGTCGGACAGCCAACGTTGCTGATTGATCCACTGACCGTTGGTGGGACTGATATTTAAGAATGACCCAAACTGCAGAAATCATCGGGCTTTATATCGGTAAAGCGGTTGAACGCTGGGAAGGTAAAGGTCTGACGGCCATCCAGAAAACCCTGTGTGAAGGTCGTCTGGAAATTGGCGAGAACGGGTTCGTTCTGGATGAACAGGGCGATCGCACCGTCCATGGCGGGCCGGAAAAGGCCATCCATCATTATGCCGCTGATCATCTGGACTTCTGGAAACAGGAATATCCCGATTTTGCCGACCAGTTTGTGCCCGGCTGCTTTGGGGAAAATATCTCCACACATGGCTTAAACGAAGACAATCTCTGTCTTGGCGATATCCTTTCCTTGGGCACAGCTAAAGTCCAGATTTGTCAGGGCCGCCAGCCCTGCTGGAAATTGACCAAACATACAGGCATCAAAGCCTTTGCCATGGCCTTTCAGCAAACCGCCCTGACCGGCTGGTACTATCGCGTGCTGGAACCCGGTCATGTGCAGATCGGTGATGTCATGGAAGTGCTGGAACGCCCGCAGCCGGACTGGTCCGTGCGCAAACTGACCCGTGCACGTTTTGACAAAAACATTGATCCGGCAATCGCAAAAGAACTGGCTGAAAACAACCTGCTTGCGGCCCCCTGGAAAGCCTCTTTCCTGAAAAAGGCGGATAAGGCCTTTGTGGAAGATACATCCAAGCGGTTAGACGGATAACGCATTCAAAAAAAGGGCCCCTGAATGAACAGGAGCCCATTTTCTTTCTCAAACCTTCTCACCTATTCTTTGCGAATATGCTGAAGGAAGGCATCCACTTCGTTGGACAATGTGCTTGAAAGCTTGTTCAGCTCATCCACTGAAGAGGTCAGACTGTCAGAGGCCTGACCGACTTCAACGGCTGCTTCATTCACACTGGCAATGGTAGAGGAGACCTGCCCTGTACCAGCGGCTGCTTCCTGTGCATTCACCGAAATTTCCTGTGTGGCCGCGCCCTGTTGTTCAACAGATGCTGCAATGGCCGCAGAGGTTTCGTTAATCTCGGTAATAACGCGGGCAACACCTTCCATGGCTTCCACAGACTCGTCTGTAGCTTCCTGAATATTGTTAATCTGATCAACGATATCCTGTGTCGCACGTGCGGTCTGGTTGGCAAGGTTTTTCACTTCGCCTGCCACAACCGCAAAACCTTTCCCGGCTTCGCCTGCACGGGCTGATTCGATAGTTGCGTTCAGCGCCAACAGGTTGGTCTGTTCGGCAATCCCTGTGATCATCTGTACCACTTCGCCAATTTCGGTCACGGCTTGTGCCAGCTGGCGGATTTTATCGTTGGTGTGGGTCACCTGATCCTGCGCGCCTGTTGCAACAGAACTGGCATGTGCCACCTGTTCGGTGATCGAGCCAATAGAAGCAGAAAGTTCTTCTGCCGCAGCCGCCACTGTTTCTGCGTTGCGTGTGGCCTGATCAGCCATATTGGCAACTTCGCTGGTCTGAGCCTGTGCGTTATCAGAAACCCTGTTCATAGAATCAGCTGAAGTCTGCAAACTCTGTGTAAAGCCTTCCAGATTATCCGCAATGGAGCCGACAGAATTTTCAAAATCATTGGCGATTTGTTCTGTCTGGTTTTTACGTTCCTGAACCAGTCTGGCTTCGCGTTCTTTCGCAGCTTGTGCATCTGCCTGACGACGTGCCCGGTTCTCTTTAAAGATTTGCATGGATTTGGCCATCAGACCGATTTCATCTTCACGATCAATCTTCGGAACATCCACTTCTTTCGCACCATCAGCGAAATCATGCATGATGCGGGTCATGTTGCTGACACCGCTGGAAACAGATTTCGCACTGACCATCGCAACACCCGTCAGGATAGAGGCAATCAGGACACTGAAGACCACCATGGTCGTTGACATATCTTCACCGCGCATAACGGCGGCTTCAATGTTGGTATCAACTTCCAGAATGCCGCGCACATCATTCATTTTCCAGTCATCCTTTGGCGTATCAGGATGGGAGTTGTGACAATTTACACAGGCATCTGCGACCATAAAGTCAGCAATGGCAACACGCACCACGGTCTTGCCGTCGCGTTCTTCTGCACGGACAAACTTCTGATCAGGATTCGCATTAATTTTATCCCAGGCTTCCTGCTGGAAATCATCCAGTTTGCGATCTGCACGGTTGGGGAAAGGATAGGCGCTATAGAGCTTCACCTTAGTGTCATTCTCAGACAGAATGTCACTCATATCATGAACAAAGGTTGCAGGCAGCGGAATGGCATCTGCTTCGTCCTTGTGAGTAATGCTGGGATGCACCCCACCGTTCGCCAGAACCTTTTTAATGATATTTTTGGTGTAATAACCCCGAATAGCCTTAAACTGCGTCACCGTCTGGGTCGCTGAATCCACCGCATTTTCAATCGCGTTGTCACGCATCATGCCCGGAACGACAAAAGCCATCAAAAGTACGGCGATTAATGCGGTGACCGGAATAGGAAGAACGATCTTCCACAAAATACTCTTTGAAAACCACTGCATGTGACATCTCCTATGTACTTTTGAGATCTTATAACTTTGTCATTATGGATAATGATTTCAATATTTTATTCTCATCATCCACAAAAAGACAATAGCACATTTGTGATAATCAAAATTTTGTCACTAAACCTTAGCTTTGGTTAATTTTTAGTCAGATCAATCGGTGGAATGCCAAAAAATTATTCGTTTATATCGTCCCAGCGGACTTCTTCACGCGCGATGGATTCTTCCATAATGTGGCGATAGATCGATTCGGCCATATCCGGATCCATGCCTTCTTTCTCTGCAAAACCGCGCACCCGGTCCACAATAAATTCAATCCGTGGTGGAATACGAACGTCCGCGCGTGTTTCCTTAAACTGTGCAGCCTGCAACACATAGCCAATACGTTCTGCCAGCAACGGAATAATCACTTCGTCCAGGCGATCAATATTGTCGCGGACATCTTGCAGAGAGTTACATTTTACGGCTTTTGGCATGAGGGACTCGTGAATTATTAGTAGGCGTGATCTTTAAACACGTGATCAATATCACCTTTCCAGCGCGTTTCAAACTCTTTGAGCATAATTTCTGCCTGAGTCTCACCAGATTCAGCGATTACATAAAGCGGTTCCAGGAATTTGCTTTCATCCTGACCCTGGCCATTTTTAAAGCCACGGCGCTTCAGACCACCTTGTGCGATGTCCAGAATATCCAGCGCAATATCCCCGATGGTGCGGCCTTTAAATTCTGTATTCAGCGCTGTGTAAGGCACGCGTTCGCGCAGATATTCGTTATCTTCCAGGCTCCAGTCCTTGATCAGCTGTTCAGCCTGATCCAACGCCTGTTCATCATAAAGCAGCCCAACCCAGAAAGCCGGCAAAGCGCACAGGCGGTTCCACGGCCCGCCATCGGCACCGCGCATCTCCAGGAATTTCTTCAGGCGAACTTCCGGGAAGGCGGTGGTCAAGTGATCTTCCCAGTCAGACATGGTCGGACGTTCGCCTTCAAAGCCTTCCAGCTTGCCTGCCATAAAGTCTTTAAAGGATTTACCCGCCACATCGATATATTTGCCATCGCGATAGACGAAATACATCGGCACATCCAGCATATAATCCACATAGGATTCAAAGCCGAAACCATCTTCAAAAACAAACGGCAATGTGCCGCAACGATCCGCATCCGTATCCGTCCAGATGTGAGAACGGAAAGACAGCAAGCCATTGGGTTTGCCATTTCTAAATGGAGAATTAGCCCAAAGCGCCGTTGCAACGGGCTGCAAAGCGATGGACGTGCGGAATTTGCGCACCATATCCAGTTCGGAATCAAAATCCAGGTTCACCTGGACAGTGCAGGTCGCCTTCATCATTTCCAGACCGAGACTTCCAACTTTGGGCATATATTCGCGCATCACTTTATAGCGCCCCTTGGGCATCCAGGGGATATCATCCACATGCCATTTCGGCTGATAACCAAGACCAAGGAAACTTACATCCAGATCAGCGGCGACTTTTTTGGCCTGTTCCAGGTGGGTGCCGACTTCTTTACAGGTCTGATGGATATTTTCCAGCGGTGCACCGGACAATTCAACCTGCCCGCCCGGCTCCAGCGTCACTGATGATCCATCATTGCCTTTCAACGCGATGATATTGCCGTTTTCCAGAACAGGCGTCCATTCATCAAAGCGCGACATATTTTCAAGCAACGCACGTACGCTCTTGTCACCTTCATAAGGAAGGGTCTTCAGGCTTTTTGTACAAAAGGCAAATTTTTCGTGTTCCGTGCCGATACGCCAATCAGACTTGGGTTTGCTGCCACTGGCAATATAGTCCACCAACTGGCTTTTATTTTCAATAATGGCTGATTTATCGCCCATTTTATTCTTCCCCAAAACGGTTTCGAAGCGGCACCTGCCAGTCTCCGATCACCGATTGCCAACAACTGATGGCCGCCAAGGCAGCCGTATCGGCCCGCAAAATGCGTGGCCCTAAACTGATGGGCGTAACAAACGGCAGTTTGCGCAAAAGGTCAAGCTCTGTTGCATCAAATCCACCTTCCGGCCCGGTCAAAAAAGCGTGAGCACCTTCTTTATGAGACATCAAAGCCTCATGAATTGGGGCAGCACCGCCATGTTCATCCAACACGAAAAGACGCCGATCTTGTGGCCAGTCTTTTACAAGTTGCGCCAAACTTACTGCGTCTTTCACATCCGGTATGTTAAGCCGTTCACACTGTTCGGACGCTTCAATGGCCTGTGCATGCAGACGATCATTTCTGATTTTGGATACGATGGTGCGCCGGGTGATCACCGGCTGCAGGCTTGAGACGCCAAGCTCGGTTGCTTTTTCAATGATGAAATCCAGGCGCTGCTTTTTAATCGGGGCAAAAACCAGCCACAGATCAGGCGTTTCTTCCTGTTCGCGCACCTGTTTGCCCACCTTTAAAACACAGCGTTTTTTCCTGGCTTCAATGATCTCGGACGTCCATTCACCAGCACGCGCATTAAACAGACGCAGACCATCGCCTACATTCAGGCGCATCACATTATTAATATAATGGGCCTGATCCGCTTCCAGACTAATCAAACAGTCAGCTTGCAAATCATGTTCGGTAAAAAGGCGGATATCAGTGCTCATGGCTGTGCTCATTATTCAACGTCACACCATCTATCAAACAAATCATCCGCAAGATCAATTGGAAAATTAGGCCGTAAACTCATAAAATAGATTTGTTTGGCAGAGATAAATTCTAAGATGGACTAGGCATGAAACCCGCAGAAGTACCTGTACTTTTAGGGTTTCATAACGACGTTCCACCTTGGAATTTATCCTGTCCCTACGGGATTTGCCCTAAATATAGGCCATACAGCGTCAAAAACTTTTGAAAGTGCACGCACTTCCTGCAAGTTTTTTCCTTGTCTTGCCTATATTTAGGGCAAACCAAAGCAAATCTATTTTATGAGTTTACGGCCTAGATCAGGGGGAAAACATCACCTGATCTACCGCCAGTTTGACCAGCCCTTTATCCACAATCGTTTTCATGGCTGTACGCAGCTGGGGCAAATGCACTGCCAATTTTGATTTTTTAGAAATACCGATGAAACCGGGGTTGGCCTCATGATGTTTAAAAACAGCCTTTTTCAAATCACCACGCAATTTATGTTTGGAAATAAAATAATCTGTGACCAGTTCCGTCCCCATAAAAGCCTGAAACCGTTTTGCTTCCAGCATCTTTAACCCATTGGCAGTATTGTTCACTTCAACTTTGCGGATCAGGTCATCCTGATCAAATTTAGCGAAATTTGCGGCTGCACGGGGCACGCCGATGGTAAGGAACTTTAAGTCCTCATACGTTTCAATATCGTTTGGGAAATCTTTATGAACATAGATCGCCTTGCTGACATATTCCTGATAGGCAGGTGTGACGTAATAGACATACCATTCACGTTCCGGGTGACGCAAAAGACCTGTCTTAATGTCCAGCATGCCATTTTCCAGCATGGCGAGGCAGCGTTTAAGCGGGCAGTGGTAATAGTCCAGCGTCAACTGAATATTGTGATTTTTTGACAGTTCATCTGTCCATGCATCCAGCACATGTTTATCGACACCACCGATCAGCTTGCCTTTTTGGGCAATCTGCCACGGGGGAAAGTGGCTAAATCCAACCTTCACTGTCAAGTCAATCGCATGTGCCATTGTTGACATGAAGATAAGCATGCACAGAGCAATTGGGGGGATTGCTTTGTAGTTCATCATCCTCGACCTGAATACGATTTTATTATTATTTTTCGACCGTATATATACATTAGTATTAGAATAATTAAAGGATAAATTTATAAAATTTTTATCCACTTGATTCCTTTTATGAATCTTCAAAAAAGTGTATCAACACCCCTATGACTGAGAGCCAAACATCAAAGCGAAGCGACATTATCTATCAGGGATGGGTCGGCACGATGCCCAAAGCCATTCAGCCCTATCTGATTTTGATGCGCGCTGATCGTCCCATCGGGACCTGGTTATTACTGTTTCCCTGCTGGTGGACATTGACACTGGCCAGTGACGGCATGCCCAACCTTTATTATGCAGTGCTATTTGCCGTTGGTGCTTTTGTCATGCGCGGGGCCGGATGTGTGATGAACGATCTGGCCGATCGCAATTTTGATGGTCAGGTTGCCCGCACAGCCACCCGGCCCATTCCCAATGGAGATGTCAGCCCGAAACAGGCCATCGCCTTTATGGGATTCCTCTGCCTTTTGGGCCTAGCCGTGCTGGTGGTGTTTAATCCCTTCACTATTATCTTGGGAATCGCCTCTCTCGCCCTTGTTTTCATCTATCCCTTTTGCAAACGTTGGACCTACTGGCCGCAAGCGATATTGGGCCTGACCTTTAACTGGGGGGCCCTGGTGGGCTGGGCCGCTGTTAAAGGTGAAGTCGGATTGCCTGCACTTTGCATCTATATTGCCGGGCTTTTCTGGACATTGGGATATGACACCATCTATGCCCATCAGGATAAAGATGATGATGTTATGATCGGCATTAAATCCACGGCTCTTGCTTTGGGCGAAAAGACACAAACTGCCCTTTGGATTTTCTACAGCCTGACCACTGTATTGGTCGCAACGGCGGGCTATCTGGTTGATATGAACTGGCCGTTTTATGTGGGACTTGCCCTGACAGCAGGGCATCTGATCTGGCAGACCATCAAACTGGATATTCATGATCCCAAAAGCTGTCTGGATTTGTTTAAATCCAACAAATGGTTCGGCTGGCTGTTGCTGGCCTCCCTCCTTGC
This sequence comes from Terasakiella sediminum, assembly GCF_033100395.1. NCBI lineage: Bacteria > Pseudomonadati > Pseudomonadota > Alphaproteobacteria > Rhodospirillales > Terasakiellaceae > Terasakiella > Terasakiella sediminum. Next base: position 260,124 of record NZ_JAWLVJ010000001.1, read on the forward strand.
CGGAAAATACCCGTTTTAAGCTTCTGGCTGGGGACGGCGTGAAACCAGCTTCGGAAAATGACTGAGCGTTGGTTTCTTATCCAGTTTCTTCAAAACCACCGTGCGTTTTTTCGGCGCCAACAGTTCACGCCCGTCAAAAGATTTGTGAGGGCCAACAGCGCGTCTGCGATCCACCGCGTCACGTGTGCGTGTCACAATTTCTTCAGACACCGGGGAATGGACACAGCCACGAATATGCACGCGCGCAATGACATCCAGGCGTTTTTGCATGGTTCTGTAACGTCGGTTGGCGTCCAGCCAGACGATATAAGCGGACACGGTCCAAGGATGGGCGGGAAAAGCCTTTAGTTTACGTTGCACGCACCATTCCTTGAACTCCAGCCACTCCTTACGGCGATGTGGCGTGTTCATGGCAATCAAATCCATCAATAACGTATGTAGAAAGTCAGGTGGTCGGCGTTTGGCGCTTCTCGTGACGCCTCAACGCGAAGGCACAAATGGTGCCAGCAATGCACATCAGAGTCATTATAAAAAATGCCGCCGCCCCGAAGGTCTCGTAAAAATAACCCACAAATAACAACGTCACGCCCGCACCCAACCCATAGGCGGACGCCCCATATAAACTTTGCGCGGTTGCCGAAAGGTCTACGGAAACTGCGCGGTTCATGTAATTCATCGCACCCAAATGCATAGCCCCAAAGGTGAGCGCATGGAAACTTTGGAAGAAAAGCAGCACATAGAGATGAGGATCAAAACAAAGCACACTCCAACGCAAAATTCCGGCGACCGCAGCCAGAAAAAGCAATGTTGAAGCTGCGACTCGGGCACCAACCTTGCCGCCAAAGATAAAAAAGACCACTTCCGCCATCACGGCTTCGGCCCATAAGAATCCGATCAAGGCATCGCTATAGCCCAAGGTGCGCCAATGGATGGTCGCAAAGGCATAATAAAGCGCGTGACTGCCATGGATCATGGCGACACAGACCATGAAAATCTGAAAACCGCGATCCTGTATCAATGTCTGAATGGGACGACCTGCTTTCCCCAGTGGCTTTACCCGAACGTCCGGCAACAAAAGCGTTGCAAGAAACGTCAAAACAATCGCCACCAGAATGGACCAGAAAATCATGTGATCGCCAGTGGCTTCCAAAACAAAACCAAAACCGAACGACATGGCGATAAAACTCAGCGATCCCCAAAGGCGCAAACGTCCATACTGGATTTTGGTGTCGCGCGTAGAAAGCAATGTGATGTTATCGCCAAAGGACATCAGTGGCGACCAGCTCATGCCATATAATAAAGAGACAATGAAAAGCCCGGCAAAGCTTTCCACCCAATAAAAGATCGCAAAGAATGCCAGCGAGGTTACTAGAAAAAACAACATCAGCCGTTTTCGCTCCCCCAATCGGTCGCCCAAACTGGCAAAGAAAGGGGAAAAGACCATTTTGGCAATAACCGGGATCGCCGTCAGGATACCAATCTCAATCCCGTTCATCCCGCGTGATTGCAACCACACAGGCCAGAACGGCAGCATGCAACCGATCACAAAGAAAATGGTGATGTAAAAACCCGACAGGCGCAGGGGAAGCAGGCGCGTTTGGCCCGCTTCAGAAGGCGTCATTACACGCCTTTCCAGCGTTCAAACAGGTTATGTTCAATATCAAACTGATCCAGCGCCTTGCCGATACTTTGATGGATGATGTCCTGCACGGTTTTTGGCTTGTGATAAAACGCCGGGACAGGCGGCAGGATGGTCGCGCCCAGGTCTGCACATTTCGCCATCAGTTCCAGATGCCCTTTATGAAGCGGTGTTTCACGCACCATCAACACAAGACGGCGACGTTCTTTCAGGCAGACATCGCCGGACCGGATCAACAGATTGGAATTGTCCGAGGTCGCAATGCCTGACAGGGTCTTGATGGCACAAGGCGCAATGATCATGCCCTTGGTCTTGAACGATCCACTGGAAATGGCCGCGCCCATATTTTTGGTGTCATGGACCACATCGGCCAAAGATTTGACTTCTTCCAACGTCACATCGGTTTCCAGCTGCAGGTTAATCTGCGCGCTGTCGCTGATCACAAGATGGGTGGGATGGCCGATGTCTTTTAAGGCACGCAATAGTTCCACACCATAAATCACACCGGAGGCACCAGAAATGCCGACAATCAAAGGAAGAGTCATTTTTTATTCTCATCTGTCATCCCTGCGCAGGCAGGGATCTGGCTGAATTTAGATTCCTGCCTTCGCAGGAATGACGTGTGTTACACATATAATAAATATCCGACCTCTGTCATGCGTTATTCTTGACAACAGGAATAAAAATGCTGATAATTTGGAACATAACGGGAAGGTCGCCCATTTTGGGGGCTTTGTCGCGCTGATCTTGCGCAAAAATGCGGAGATCACAAAAACGTGAACATAAATTCGTATTGCTTGGATAAGGATATGACCATGAATGTGATCTACTTCACTCTCCCTTTACGTATGAACAGCTAAGGTTCAGGTGCATCAATTGAAATGCACCGGAAAAACCAACGTTATTCTTTAAAACACGTGCTTTGTTTTTAGCGTGTCCGGCACTCGCCATAGTCTTTTTTCGACTCTAATGCCTGTGTCAAAGTTGTGAATAAAGGGAGTATCAAATATGACTGCTTTAGCTACCAACCTGCCCGCTCTGCCGAGCGATTCCGGTGACAGTCTCAATCGTTATCTGCAAGAAGCGTGGAAATTCCCCATGCTGACGGCAGACGAAGAATATATGCTGGCCAAACGCTTTCACGATTCCGGTGATGTCGATGCGGCCCACAAGCTTGTGACCAGCCACCTGCGCCTCGTTGCGAAAATTGCCATGGGATATAAAGGCTACGGCCTGCCTGTTGCGGATCTGATTTCCGAAGGCAACGTCGGCCTGATGAAAGCGGTGAAGAAATTTGAACCTGAAAAAGGTTTCCGTCTTTCCACATATGCCATGTGGTGGATCCGCGCTTCTGTGACCGAATATATCCTGCAAAGCTGGTCCATGGTTCGCCTTGGCACCATGGCTGCGCAGAAGAAACTGTTCTTCTCGCTTCGTCGCACCAAACGCAAACTTGAAATTATGGACAATGGCGATCTGACAGATGATCAGGCCCAGGCCATTGCCGATCAGACCAACGCCACCCCGGATGAGGTCCGTCAGCTCAACAGCCGTCTGGCTGCGCGCGACATGTCCTTAAACGCACCGCTTTCCATCGATGAAGGTGGGGAACATCAGGACCTGTTGGAAGATGACCGACCAAACCCGGAAGCGATTGCCAGCCAAACCCAGATGACCTCACTGCGTAGTGAAGTTGTGGGCGAAGCTTTGGAGAATCTGTCTGAACGTGACCGTGATATCTTTGAGCGTCGCCACCTGACAGATGAACCACCCACCCTGGAAGAACTGGGGGAAGAATATGGCATCTCGCGTGAACGTGTGCGTCAGCTGGAAGCCCGTGCTTTTGGCAAAGTGAAAGAGTTTATCCTCGGTCACTCCATGGCGGCGCAGCTGACCTGATCAACCCTCTTCGTATGTGGTACGCCCTCTCCTTCCCATGCTAGCCTGTATGGGAAGGAGGCAACTTTCCCAACATAATCCATAGTGACTATTCAACCCCAAGCCATTGGTGTGAATAGATAAATTGCATTGTTAAAAAGAATGCACTAACATCGTTTCTCGCTCGCGATCAGAGTTTAGAGAGAAACGAGATCAACCATGGATATAAAACTCAGCAATCGATTGTTCTTTCGGCACACTCGAAATGCGTTGCTGGTTGCCCTGGCCTTGGGGATTATTGTCTCCCTTGCCCAAATCGTTTTCGATTTAAGCTCTGAACAAAAACGGATCGATCAGACCGTTCTTCAGGTTCTCAACACCACAAAAGAATCCGCAGCCCAAGCCGCTTACAGCCTGAATAACGAGCTGGCTTTACGCGTTGTCAAAGGCCTGTTTGAATATGAACCAATCTATTCTGCCCAGATTACCGATGACTTTGGCCGCCAGTTGGCCTCCCTTGAACGCCCGTTGATCAAACACGAACTTTCCTGGCTCGGCCCGCTCATTCGCGCAGACCAAAACCTCTATACCGTACCGCTTTATGTGGCGAACGGACAGACGGTAATTGGAGAAATGCGTGTGCTGGTGGATCGCTTTTTGATCGCGCAGGATTTCATCGACCGCGCAGGCCTGGTGATCTTTACCGGAATTTTACGCAACTTTGCCCTGGCCGTCTTTTTCGGGTTCCTCTTTTACTTCACACTGGGTCGCCCGGTGATGAATACCATCGCAAACCTGAGCATGATTGACCCGAACCAGCCCGGCAAAAACCAGATTAATGTGCCCATGGGCCACAGCGAAGATGAACTGGGCCTGTTGATCCGCAAGATCAACAATATTCTTAGTGACTTTGACCAGACGCTGCAACAACGCTACCTCACCGAAGAAGAATTGAAGCGCAACCAGAACACCATTCGCCAACTGAACATGCGTCTGGAAGAACGGGTCAAGCTGCGCACCGGTGAACTGGAAGCCGCCAATAAAGAAATGGAAGCTTTTACTTATTCTGTGTCCCACGATTTACGCGCCCCGCTTCGCACCATCAGCGGCTTTGGCAATATCCTGCATGAAGAATATGGCGATAAGCTCGATGACCAGGCGAGCCACTATCTGGAACGGGTACGTACCGGCGCAAGCCGCATGGAAACCCTGATCAATGACTTATTGAAACTTTCGCGCTCCACCCGGGGTGACCTGCACCGAAGCGACTTCAACCTGTCCGAACTGGTCAGCGAAATAGTGGCGGAGATGAAACAGGATAACCCGGAGCGAGAAATCTCCGTTCATATCTCCCCGGATATTGAAGCCTATGCAGATAAGCGCTTTATGCGGGTAGTGTTTGAAAACCTGCTGTCCAACGCCTGGAAATATACCCAGCATACAAACGATCCAAAAATCTTCTTCGGCATGACCGATAAAGAAGGCTATCAGGCCTATTATATTCAGGATAACGGGGCAGGCTTTGACATGGCCTATGCCAACAAACTGTTTGCCCCTTTCCAGCGCCTGCATTCCGCACGCGATTTTGAAGGCACTGGCGTTGGTCTCGCCACAGTTCAACGGGTTATCCATCGCCATGGTGGGGAAGTTTGGGCAAACGCGAAAGTCAATGAAGGGGCAACATTCTACTTTACATTGCCAAGGCCGTTGATTGATTTCAGTAATGAAGAATAAATAAACTCTCACCCGAACAGGTGATTAATTTGTACACGTAATATGTCATTATGCCCCAAAACGATAGTATTGAGGGTAAATACAGATAATGACGTCGATTTTAATCGTAGATGATGACACCATGGTTTTGGAAAGTATGAAGGCTTTCCTTGAAACTCAAGATTACACTATCCTGTGTGCACGCGATGGCAACCAAGCCCTGGATATCATCCAGAAAGAGGTCATTGATATCGCCCTTATTGATATCTTCATGCCCAACAAGGGGGGATTCGAAACCATTACCTCGGTAAACAAGTCCATTCCCATCATCGCTATGAGCGGGGTCTCATCTCATCGCTTTGAACCCTTGAGTTTCGCAGAAAGTTTGGGCGCTCGTGCCAGCCTGACCAAACCCTTTCACCCCAATGAATTGCTGCAAGCAATCCAAGAAATTACAGATGCTTAACGCGGTTGCAGCATAATTTTTACCAAAATCAAGTACGCAGTAAGTGCTAGATACCTATCCAAGAAACCAGTTGGCGTGCCCGATAATTTAAGATAGAAACATAGCCAAGCCGAGAATAATGAGCTGAAAATCAGCCGTATTTCGTACTCAAAATAAGCCTTCGGGCACAAAAAATGCGATGTTAAAAGCTAAACTGCGCGCTCTCATCCCGTCCTTATCCATAGGACAGATCGTCTTGCTGTTGTCATTGACAGTAAGTGTGATTGCTATTGTCGTTGTTGTGAACCTGTCCCATGTGGTTCATCAACGCGCGATCTCTGATCTTGCGCGCGAAGAAGCAAGACAAACCTCCCAACTGGTATTCCAATCCCTTTATTCCGCCATGAAGAAAGGCTGGACCAAAGATGAGATCCAGGAAACTATTGACCGTCTGGACACCACCCTGCCCGACCTGTCCATCAAGGTTTATCGTGGCGAAGGGGTGAATGACCAGTTTGGCCACCTGCCCGGTCAGGCCGAAGTCGTGGCCCATGATATTTTTCTCAGCAAGGCGCTAAAGACCGGAGAAGAAACTCTTCTGCCATCTGACAGTATGATCCGTTTTTTATTCCCGGTGCTGGCCGAAGACGAATGTCTGACCTGTCACACCAATGCAAAAGTGGGCGATGTCAATGGCGTGATCGACATCACCTACCCAATCAAAAACCTGAAGATTTCCCTGCAATTTGTGACCAATTCGGTCATCGTTTATTTTGCTATCATCATCGTGGTGATCTTCGCACTTTTATATCTTCAGCTGAAATTTATGATCGCCAGGCCCATTACATCGCTGGCCGGACTGATGTCAGAGATTGTCTATAATTCCGATCTATCCAAACGGGTTGACAGTGAAGACAGCCCCATTGCCGAAGTCAGCCATCTGTCGCGCTATTTCAACAAGCTTTTGCATACGGTGCAGGAATATCACACCCAGCTGCAGGAATTTGCCGTCAAGGACCCGTTAAGCGGCCTTTATAACCGCCGCAAGTTTGAAGAATTCCTCAAACATGAAATCAATCGGTCTTCGCGCGGGAAGCATGAATTCTGCGTTGTCATTCTGGACCTTGATAATTTTAAACATATCAACGATATCCACGGCCACCCGGTAGGGGATCTGGCCTTGAAAGAAGTCGGCAGCATTCTGGAAAACGAATCGCGACGCACGGATATCGTGGCACGCCTGGGCGCAGATGAATTTGCCATCCTGCTGCCGGAAACAACCCCGGAACATGGTTTTGACGTGGCGGAAAAGCTGCGCAAGCTTCTGGAAGATACCAGCCTGAACCTGCCAGCAGGTCGCGCCAAAGTTCAGGCCAGCTTTGGTCTTGTCAGCTATCCGGAAAATGGTGAATCAACCGACAGCATTACCATTTCTATGGATGTCGCCATGTATAAGGCCAAACGTCTGGGGAAAAACCGTGTCTCTAAAATCGATGACACGGATAGCAATGAAGCCAGACGCAGCGTTTCGCGTGCGCGCTTCCTGCAGGATGCGTTGGATGAGGACCGGGTGGAGCCTTTCTTCCAGCCGATCATTGATCCGGTCACGGGCAAAATATTTGCTTATGAAGCTTTGGCCCGTATCCGCACCACGGACAATGTGATCGCAGCCGGGGATTTCATTGAATATGCCGAAGAATTTGGCATGGCCCAGGTCATCGACGAACGTATTTTCAAAAAAGGGTTCCAGGCCCTGCAAGCCAACGGCAACCCGGATGCCTGTCTGTTCCTGAATGTATCATCAAAGACATTTGCTGATGAAGAACGCCTGCGTCGCCTGCCCGAAACTTTAAAAAGCTTTGGTCTCAAGCCGCAACAGGTGGTTCTGGAAATTACCGAACGCGAAGCCCTGCCGCATCTGAACCAGATCATTCGCCTGGTCGATGATTTACGCAAACAGGGCCTGAAGTTCGCCTTGGATGATTTCGGCAGTGGCTTTTCGTCCTTCATGTATCTGAAGTATTTCACCATTGATTTCGTCAAGATCGAAGGCAGCTTCATCCGCCATATGGCAACGGATATGAAAGATAAGATCATGGTCGAACATATCCATTCCATGGCCAGCGAATTCGGACTTCGCACCATTGCAGAATTTGTCGAAGATGAAGAAACCGAAGCCCTGTTGCGTGAAATCGGAATCGACCTGGCCCAGGGCTTCCATTACGGTCGCCCATCTGCGCGTCTGGTTGACCTCGAAAAATAGCATTGTTCGCCTACCAAACTATTGTATAGTGGGCCCTCCTTGTAAAACCGAACAACAACAGGATCGCTTCGTGGAAATTCGCCCACAGGACATTTATCTGAACCAGCAACTAATGCGCGCCAAGCATATTCTGCTGCCAAATCAAGACCCGGATTCACCGACCCTTGTCTTTCTGCATGAAGGGTTGGGGTGTTTAGAAATGTGGAAAGATTTCCCCGAACAACTTTGCCAGGCCTGCGGATTAAACGGATTTGTCTATGAACGCATCGGTTTTGGGAAATCTGCACCGCTGGGCATCGTACCGCGCCCGATGGATTATCTGGAACGCGAAGGCCGCGATGTGCTGCCCCATGTATTACATGAAGCCAGTATTCAAAATCCGATTCTGCTCGGACATAGCGATGGCGGCTCCATCGCACTGATCTATGCCGCCCATTATCCTGACCAAATCATCGCCTGTATCACCGAAGCCGCCCATGTTTTTATCGAACCGATCACCCTGAAAGGCATTCAGGATGCAGGGAAGCTTTATTTCGAGGGTGTGACCCGTCCTGAAATAAGTTGACAGATTGGAGACTTATTATGGGAAACAAAGAAAACAAGCGGGTTAAGCGCACACAGCGTGATTATCCA